>JABIUH010000117.1 GCA_018701055.1 Woeseia sp.
ACATTGCGCACCAAATGCGTGCCGCATTTGGGGACACTATTGAGAAAGACCGGCGCCTGCAATCGCTGCTGCTTAAAATTAGCGTTTAGTTGATTGAGATTGTCGGCTTTGGCGACGATTCGCGGCATACTTTATTTCCCGAAATTTTTCCTGCTCATGCGTGCAGTTAGTATAAAGTGATTGTCCTTACCGTTGAACTTTTTCGACTTGCTACCCTATCGGGCGTCATCTATCCCGGTGGTCGCGACGTTTTGGCCGCTGTGTGTTCGTGGCTCGGGAGCCAGCATGTGACTGTCATGAATTTCAAAAACATAGAATTCGCTGCGTGACGCCGAAGAAAATCCTAATTGTAGGCAGTGGTGTTGCGGCATGGATGACCGCCGCTCGACTCAGTGCCGTTTTGAATCGCGATGGTCGGGATTTTGCGGCGATTAGCGTCATCGATTGCCCAGACAGCAAAACAGACAGCACGGACACTTCGACTTTGCCCGACATTCAGCAATTGCTGGCGGCGCTTGGCGTGGATCAGTTTGAATTTATGCGGCGCGTGCAAGCTACCTTTCGGCAATCGACCAAATTCGTGAATTGGTCACTTAATGAGGGGGAGCACTTCCATCATCCACTCACGTTGGAACGGCCCGGTGCAGTAGATCAGGCCGGCCGACGATGGCTGATGAGCAATCGTGCGGTACCGTTCGCCAACACCGTGTCTATGCAGCCAATAATTTGCGAGATGAATCTTGCTCCGCAAATGCTTGGTCGTTGGGATTTTGGGCGCCCGCTAGTACACGCCTT
Source organism: Woeseia sp. (assembly GCA_018701055.1). GTDB lineage: Bacteria > Pseudomonadota > Gammaproteobacteria > Steroidobacterales > Woeseiaceae > SZUA-117. The sequence goes on from JABIUH010000117.1 coordinate 796, forward strand.
TCATGTGCGTACGTCGTTGTTCGAAGGCTATCTGAAAGAGTTGTCGCTCGCACGCGGCGTTGTTCAACATTCAGGGGAACTCGGAGACGTTGATGTAGAGGACGATGGTGAAATTGCGGTAATTCATTCTTCCAGCGGGGATGCGCTCACCGCCGATCTTTTTATCGACTGCAGCGGTTCCTCGGCACGTCTTAGTGGCGAGAAACTAGGTGTTAGTTGGGTGGACTGCTCACAATGGCTTCTCTGCGATGCCGTTACCAGAATGAATGTCCCGTACGAGTTGCACTATCCAGGTTTTGTGCGCCCGTACACCACAGCATCGGCTCAGTCGGCGGGCTGGATCTCGGATGTTCCATTGCAGAACTCACGCTCGCTAGCCTACATTCACGCAGGTTCACTAACGAGGGGCGACGAGGCCGAACTGGAACTGCGGAATTTTGAGGGTCCTCACAGTCAGGACCTGAGCTGCGAAAGCGACACCTTCAAAGTAGGGCACCGCGAGAAGTCCTGGGTCGGTAACTGTATTTCGATTGGTCAGGCCAACAACTTCGTGGAACCGCTTGCATCAACGGACCTTCATTTGATCGATTTCGCTGCCGCGATGCTTGCCGAGCATTTTCCCTACGGAGACGACATGAAGCCGTTGGCGTTTCGTTATAACCGCATCATGGTGAATCGTTTTTACGAGGCTGTCGATTTCGTGAACATGCACTACGCGCTATCGCGAAGAACGGATTCCACGTTTTGGCAGCAAGTGCGGGAGCCGGGTCACATCAACGATCGTTTACAAGCCAAGTTGGGTTATTGGAAAAGCAAACCGCCAACCCGCGCGGATTTCGAAGATCAGTTTTTCCCTGGACAATCTGATTCGCCATTGCCGACTGCCGTTCTAGCAGGCGATAACCGCCACCCAGTTGATACAGCAGGGCTATGGACGCATGAAAACTATGAGGCTGTTCTATTCGGTATGGGTTTCCTTAATGAAGAATGCGACGCATGGTACGGAATTGATCGACCAGACCCTGGCGTGCTGCGCCACGTGCTCGAGCGAGTTAATGTTGCACAGCAAAAATTACCGCCACACGCGATCTGGCTGCAACGTGTGGTCGGTATGTCAGACTATCCAACGATTTAGCGGATGACGACGCAATGAAACCAAGGCGAATTCTCATTGTTGGTGGTGGCTCCGCGGGCTGGATGACGGCGGCCTACCTAGATGCTGTATTAAACCGCGAAGGCATGATGCCTGTCGATATTGCACTAGTAGAATCGCCGGATGTGCCGCGTATTGGTGTCGGCGAGGCGACCATTCCGAGCATCAATCACATTCTGTCAGCTATTGGCATTGATGAACTTGAATTCATCAAACGCGTGGATGGCACCTATAAGCAGGCTATCAAGTACGTCAATTGGCTGGACGGCCAGGGCGAATCCTACTATCACGCGTTTGGTCGTTATCGCGAAAGCCCGGTCGATCGGTCTACCTTAAATTGGTTGATGAGTGATCGCTCAATTCCGTTCTCGGAGACGATTTCAGCGCAGCCGGTAATTTGCGATTTGAATTTGTCGCCGAAGACTCTTGGGCATTGGGACATGGGCGCACGCCTGACCTACGCGTTTCATATGAATGCACTGAAGTTTGCCGACTATCTCGCTGAAATTGCGACGTCACGTGGCGTGACTCACCATCTCGATCACGTCACCGATATTGAGATGGCGGACAGCGGCGATATTGCAGCGGTAAAAACGCGAAGCGGCCAATGCATTGAGGCGGACTTGTTTGTTGATTGCACTGGTTTCGCATCCATACTCATCGAGAAGAAGCTGGGCGTCGAGTGGATTGATTGGTCGCAGTGGCAGCTCTGCGATCGCGCGTTGACGATTCAGGTGCCCTACGAGCACAGCTACCCAGGTTACGTGCGACCCAATACAGTGGCGACAGCAGTTTCCGCCGGTTGGATTTGGGAGATACCCCTGCAAAATCGGCGTGCCTGGGGTTACGTGCACTCGAGTAAGCATATTGATCCAGATGATGCTGAGAAGGAGTTGCGAGCCTTCGTTGGCTCAATAGGCGATAACTTCGAAACACGTCTGGTGCCGTTTAAAGTGGGTTATCGAGCGAAAGCCTGGGCAAAAAACTGCGTCGCGATCGGGCTCTCTGCCGGATTCATTGAGCCTTTGGAGTCGACGGGGCTTTATCTGAGCGACCTTGCTGCTGTCATGCTGACAGAACATTTTCCTTACGGCGGGGATATGGAGCCACTGGCCTATCGATTTAATCGCATCATGGCGAATCGTTTTCACGAAGTGCTGGACTTCATCAACCTGCATTATTGCCTGACACGTCGCACCGATACTGAATTTTGGCGAGAAGTGCAGCGCCCGGAGCGGATCGGAGATCGTCTACGCGCCAAGCTTGAGTTCTGGCGCATGAAGCCACCTTCGCTGGCGGACTTCGAGGATCAACTCTTCCCAGGACAGCCAGACGTGCCGTTGGTGACGGGTGGCTATCCCGGTGATCACAGAAGTCCGATTGATACCGCAGGAATATTTACGCTCTCGAGTTATGAGGCGATTTTGTACGGAATGGATTTTTTAAATGCCGAGTGCAATCAATGGTTTGGATCTAAGCGACCGCCGCCGACGGTGCCGCAGACAATATTGAATCGATTGCAGGCCGCGCCACATAAATTACCGAGCCACGAGGCCTGGCTGCAGCAAATTGCGGGTATGTCCGACTACCCGATTGATCCGCAATCCGTCCCTTAATAACCCTCGAGAATATCAATAACTTGGCAGCAAGGCAGCGGCGTGGGTGATCGATATCGATTTGTTGGCGTCTTAGATTGATTTGGTTTAGTCTTCGAGAATATAAGAAAAATAATAAATATGTACACTAGCTGTTAAGCAACCGGCACGTGCGATCGAAATTCTCATCGCAATGTTCAATCTTACGGTGGGGCAGTGTTGCAATCTTAGGGAGCGATACAATGAACAAGCGACATACTCGTCGTACGAAATCCGTGAACGTTAATTCTGTCAACCGTACGTTGACGCCATTAACGGCGGCCGTCATGACGGCAATCTATCCAGTAGGATCAGCAATCGCGCAAGACAGCGGCGCTGACGATGCCGTTGAGGAAGTGGTGGTCACCGGATCACGAATTCGCAGGGATACGTTTTCCAGTGCGGCACCGATGGATACTGTATCGATTGAATCGGCAAACGTGCGTGGTATTACGGATATCGCCACGTTGTTGCAAACGACAACCGTTGCGGCCGGCGCGCCGCAAGTCACCGCAGCCTCGTCGGGCGTGTTCGTTGAAAACGGCGGTCTCGGGACGAGTACACTTTCCTTACGCGGCCTTGGTGCTAATCGTACCCTTGTATTACTCAATGGTCGCCGCGTTGGGCCTTCAGGCGTTCAGGGTTCGGTGTCTTCTTTTGATCTGAACGTCATTCCACTGACTTCTATCGAGCGCGTCGAGATACTGAAAGATGGTGCATCGTCGATTTACGGCTCGGATGCAGTAGCGGGCGTCGTCAACATCATCACCAGTAAGCAGGATGGTGCGAAATTCGATGCATTCTATTCGCAGCCAGAGCAATCAGGCGGTGAACAAATGCGTCTCAACGGTTCTTGGGGCAAGACATTTGATCGCGGTTACTTCCGAGCGACAGCGGACTACAATAAATCAAAAATTCTCAAGCGCGGCGACAGGGATTTCTTCAAGTGTGACGAAGATTATGTATTTGAACCAGGTTCCGGACTCGGCACCCGCGCCGATGTAAAGGACCCGCGTACCGGGGAGTTTTTCTGCGATGGTACGACTTGGGGCCATGTCTGGGTTTACGACTATGCGGCGGATGTAGGTGGAGCAGGCGACGGCACGACCAACGTCGGAGGCGCCCCGTTCTTGTTGCAATACGATCATACCGGCGCACTCGCTGCGAACGGACTACCGCCGCTGGCGACTCCGACAAATCCCAATCAAATGACCGCACCTCCCGGCTGGTATCCAGTGTCACGAGGCGACCCGCTGTCAAATGGGCTAGAGGACAGTGATCATCCACTGCATGACACGACGACTCTGGGGCCGGAGTCGGAACTCATTACTTTGTTCCTTGAGGGTGAGTACAATTTCAGCGATAACGTCACTGGGTACGCGGAAGTGCTCTTGAATCGTCGCGAAACGAAAGATGAAGGTTTTCGGCAGATCTGGACGTACGTTTATAACTACGAATCTGCGGATTGGGGCGGATTTGGCGGGTCTGGTGTCAGCGACCCATTCAGCGCTGGTTGGACGGGCGCCCAATGGCTGAGCCCGCTGGCGATCACCGATCATAATGATACGACCGTTTCAGTGGACTACACCCGATTCGTTGCCGGACTGACGGGTGAAATTCAATCAGCGTCATTCCTTGAAGGCTGGAATTGGGATCTTTCGTTCCAGCTCAGCGAGTCCGATGGTGAATACATTAATCAAGTGGTATTGGAAGACTCGCTTGAACTGCCGTTTTTCCGAACGGGTTCTTGTGTTGGACAAACCTCGGCTATTTCCAATCGTCCCTGTGTGGACATTCAATGGTTTGATCCGGACTTCGTTTACGGCAACATCGGTGACGACGTAAAAGCATTTCTATTCGATACTGAAAAAGGATCGACTGTATACACCCAATGGTCGGTAGAAGGATTCGTTACTGGCGATATGTTTGAAATGCCAGCCGGCTCCGCCGCAGGTGCATTTGGTTTCCATTATCGCGAGGACGAAATCCTCGATACCCCGGGACACGTCACCCTGGCGGGTAATTCCTGGCAGGGAGAAAATGCTGGCATTACCGCAGGTAAAGATGAAACGGTTGCCGTTTTCGGCGAAGTTGATATTCCTCTCTTGGCTGACATACCGGGCGTGAGACAATTAGATTTCAACGCATCAGCACGTTATACCGACGTAGGATCTTTCGGCGACGATACGACTTTTAAGGTCGGCTTAAATTGGGCGATCTCCGATCAACTCCGTGCTCGGACGACGTTTGGTACGTCGTTTCGTACACCGGCTTTGTATGAACTGCATCTAGCTAATCAGAGCAGCGGTTTGTCCGCCCGAGTCGCAGATCCCTGCATCAACTGGGGTAGCAACGTTGCGCAAGGAAACATTACACAGCGGACCGCGGACAATTGCGCGGCGGACGGAATACCGGCGGACCATATCGCCACTGTCGGACCTGAGGTCCTCACGGGTGGCGGATTAGGGGTTCTTACGGCAGAAACGTCGGAGGCATTTACGGCAGGCTTAATCTGGCAACCAGAATTTGCCGACGTAAGTTTCTCAATAGACTACTTTGACATTCTGGTCGAAGACGAAGTCGACTCCATCGGCGGTAGGGAGATCGTTGCCGGTTGTTACGACTCACCGTTCTTTCCTAACGAACCGCTTTGTGCCCAATTTGACCGCGATCCTCCATCGGCCGCATTGCCAAACGCGATCACCACGATTAGAGATAGTTTCATCAATGTCTCCAAACAGCAGCTTCGTGGTATGGACATTGCAGCACAGTGGGTGACTGAACTGCCCGGTACCTGGGGAACTTTCTCGGCTGACACGCAATGGACCTTGAGTTTCGAAGACACTATCGCGCTGTTTGACGATACAGAGGAAGATCTGTCTGGCGAGGCCGGTCATCCGGAGACCGTTGGTAACGTTAATTTCGCGCTTCTTCGGGAAAATTGGACCTTCAACTGGGGTGTGCAATACATCGGTGAGACCGATAATTTCGCGAGCTTTGGTCGCAACACGGTGACTTACGT
>JABIUH010000115.1 GCA_018701055.1 Woeseia sp.
CCCCAAGCGCCACAATTGTAACGACCGTTTCGAAGCACAACTAACTGGAATTTAGGGATTTGACATCCACTAGAGCTTGCAACATCATCCGCGCACATGAGAACGAGAATGCAATCCGCCGTACGGGTAAAACCAGTCGCCAGCCTGCTGCTTACGCAGACGGTGGTGCTCCTCCTTGCGGGGAGACACGGCGGGTAGCGTTCGAAATAAGATCTCAGCAACGCCGGCCCCGCATCCAAACAGGATAGTGGGGTTTTTTTTTGCGACTTATTCGATTTATCTATTTGAACAATATTTTATCTATTTGAACAATATTTAGGAAAAAGCCATGCAAATGTACTCAGAATCAGACGTAGACACGATTTGCCTTGAAGGTCGTCAAATCACCATTCTTGGATTTGGTAGCCAGGGCCGCGCCCATGCGCTCAATCTTAAAGACAGCGGTCACAATGTCGTGATCGGCGCGCGTGCCAGCGGCGGCAGCTTCTCCAAAGCTGAAGCCGATGGCTTCGTTGTGAAAGAACCCGGCGAGGCGGTCAAAGGCGCAGCGATCGTTGCGATCCTGACGCCGGACACTTCCCAATCTGGCTTGTACGCGTCCGTTCTGGAGAACATTGACCAAGGCGCGGCGCTGCTTTTCGCGCATGGCTTCAATATTCACTATAAGCAAATCTCGCCACGCAGCGATCTCGACGCCGTCCTCATTGCACCGAAGGGCCCAGGCGACCTTGTGCGCCGCCAATATGAAGAAGGTCATGGCGTACCGTGCCTGGTTGCCGTTGCACAAGATGCTACCGGCAATGCACTGAAACTGGCGTTAGCGTACTCACACGGCATTGGTGGTGCCCGTGCGGGTGTCATCGAAACAACGTTTGCCGAAGAAACGGAGACGGATCTGTTTGGTGAGCAAGCTGTGCTTTGCGGTGGCGCGACGGAATTGGTCGTTGCGGGTTACGAGACGTTGGTCAAAGCCGGCTATCAACCAGAAGTCGCCTATTACGAAGTGATGCATGAACTCAAGCTCATCGTTGACCTATTGCATGAAGGTGGCATTCGTAAGATGCACGAATTCATCAGCGAAACGGCCGCCTGGGGCGACATGATTAGTGGCCCTCGAGTCATTGACGATCATGTGCGCGGAAAAATGCAAGAGGTCCTTAATGATATCCAGGATGGCACCTTTGCCAATCGCTGGATCGAAGAAAACAAAGCGGGGCAACCGGAATACCAGCGCTTGATGAAGGCTGACCTGGACCATCCCATCGAGGAAGTTGGGGCACGTTTACGCAGCAAGATGGACTGGTTGGAAAATTAGGACCTGAAAATTGCTCGACTCACACCAAGTCGAGCAAGCTTGGGTGGGATAGCGAGTGACGAACTCCGCAAAAATGGATCCGGAGAAAATTATGGCGACGAATCACATTAAGATTTTTGATACGACTCTGAGAGATGGCGAGCAGGCACCCGGCTGCAGCATGACACTCAGAGAGAAGCTTAGAATCGCCAAAGCGCTCGCCGATCTTAATGTCGACATCATAGAGGCAGGCTTCCCAGCCGCCTCCCCCGGCGATTTTGCGGCGGTAAAAGCAATCGCCGAAGAAAATAGAGGCCCGATAATTTGTGGTCTGGCTCGCTGCAATGTCGAAGATATCGAGAAAGTCCACGCCGCAGTCAAAGGTGCAGACAATCATCGTATCCATGTCTTTGTCGCGACCAGTGCGATCCATCGCGAATACAAATTAAAAATGGCGAAAGAAGAGATAATCAAAAGCGCCGTAGGCGCAATCTCGCTAGCCAAAAGCCTTTGCGATGACGTCGAATTTTCACCGGAGGATGCATCTAGAACTGAACTGGGATACCTGGCTGAGGTCGTTAGCGCTGCCATTGAGGCCGGTGCAACAACAGTCAACATTCCGGACACAGTGGGCTATACGGTTCCTGCCGAGTTCGACAATTTGTTTCGCTATCTTCATGAGCACGTGGCGGGCATTAACGACATTACGTTGAGCGTGCATTGCCACAATGACTTAGGCATGGCGGTCGCCAATAGTCTTGCCGCTGTCGCAGCTGGTGCCAGACAAATCGAATGCACGATCAATGGCATTGGCGAACGCGCAGGCAACTGTTCGCTTGAAGAAGTCGTCATGGCGATTAAAACGCGCAACGAGTTCTATGACCTGCAAACGGGTGTGGATTCGACGCGCCTTTATCCAACCGCGCGATTGGTTGCTGGCATAACGGGGATGCAGATTCCACGCAACAAGGCGATCGTCGGTGAAAATGCGTTTGCTCATGAAGCCGGAATTCATCAACACGGCATGCTGCAACATGCATCAACCTACGAAATCATGAGTCCCGAGAGCATCGGCATTAGTAAATCGAATCTGGTGCTTGGCAAACACAGCGGCAGGCACGCCTTCCGTAATCGCGTGAAAGATTTGGGCTTCGATCTCGAAGACTTCGAACTCAACCGTGCGTTCCAGGAATTCAAGAAGCTCGCAGACAAGAAAAAAGATATGTATGACGGTGATATCGAGGCAATCATTATGAATGTCGACAATTCGTCAGCGGGACCCTGGATTTTGAAATCATTACAAATCACTTCTGCCACTGGCGAAGACGCTACGGCAAATCTCTGTCTAATCGACGAGCATGGTAACGAACTGCAGAAAGAGGGTGTTGGCGATGGACCGGTAGAAGCCGCCTTCTCCGTCTTGGTAGACGCAAGTGGCGTTGACCTGACACTGAAAAACTTCGAACTGCACAGTGCAACCGCTGGCGAAGACGCCCAGGGGGAAGCGACGGTAACTGTTGAATTCAACGGGCAACCGTATCGCGGTCAGGGCGCAAGCCAGGATATTGTTGAGGCTGCCTGCAAAGCTTATCTGGAAGTTATTAATCGTATTTTGCGGCGCAGAGAGTTAGGAATGGATGACAGCCCGGTGTCAAACGATGTTAACCGTGCGACTATTTAAAAGTGTATCGGGTGCCAATATAACTATCAGCTTGTTAAGCTACGCGCCTAATGTGACGCGCAAGATTCGGAGTAATACGCAATGAGTTTTAAGGGTGGAAAATTAATCTGGCAAAACGGTCAGATAATTCCATGGGATCAGGCCACCGTGCATGTGATGGCACATGCCCTCCACTACGGATCGTCTGTCTTTGAAGGCATTCGGGTCTACAAAACACCGGATGGACCGGCAGTGTTTCGACTTACCGATCACATGCATCGTTTCTATGATTCTGCGAAAATTTATCGAATGCCGATCGGCTATGAAGTAGACGAGTTGATTGAAGTTTGCAAAGAAATTGTACGTGCAAATGAGTTATTCAATGGCGCCTACATTCGACCGATCGCCTTTCGTGGCCTGGGTGAGGCGGGCTTAGCACCCAAACCTGATCACAAAGTTGATGTCGCGATTGCTGCCTGGGAATGGGGTGCCTACCTCGGCAAGGACGGTTTAGAAAATGGCGTAGATGTTTGCATTTCAAGTTGGCAACGCGTCGCGCCCAATACGATTCCGACGTTGGCTAAAGCGGGCGGCAATTATTTGTCCGGACAATTAATCAGCACGGAGGCGAAGCGGCTTGGCTTTGATGAAGGCATCGCCTTATCAACGGACGGAACTGTTAGCGAAGGGGCCGGCGAAAATCTCTTTATGATTCGCGATGGCCGAATCATTACACCGCCTGCGTCGTCATCAATTCTCACCGGTTTAACGCGCGATACGGTCATCAAATTGGCAGGACGAATTGGAATGACTGTGGAAGAAAAGGCAATTCCTCGCGAAGCGCTTTACCTTGCCGACGAATTATTTTTCACCGGCACCGCAGCAGAAGTAACGCCCGTTCGCTCAGTTGATCGAATCGAAATTGGCTCGGGCCAGCGCGGTCCGATCACGACGAAACTTCAAGACGCATTCTTTGGTTTGTTTAGCGGCAAAACCGAAGACCGCGATGGATGGTTGGAATTAGTTGACATGCCCTCTGCCGCCGCCAGCGGCGGAACATAGATGATCCAGTTGTGAATGACCTCGAGCCGAAAACACTGTTTGAAAAAGTTTGGTCAGAACATCTAGTCA
>JABIUH010000114.1 GCA_018701055.1 Woeseia sp.
TCGTCGAGGGCTTAGTCGAGCAGGGCAAGCCGGGCGATCTCGCGATTCTCATCTACACATCAGGGACAACGGGAAATCCTAAAGGCTCAATGATCTCGCAGCGTTATTTGATGTTCCAAACATCGATTGCACCAGATTTGGAAATAACCGAGCACGACGAGATTTTGACTTACCTGCCGCTATGTCACATTGCTGAGCGCGTGTTCTCCCTGTGCTTGCCGATTGCGTTCGGCAACAAAACTAACTTCGCTGAAAGTCCCGAAACGGTCGCGCGCGATTTTCAAGAGTTGTCGCCGACGATGGTATTCGCAGTGCCGAGGGTATGGGAGAAGTTTTACTCCAGAATCTCAACCTCGATGTCGGATGCAACCTGGATCGGTCAAGCTATGTACGGATTGTCGATTCGCATGGCGACGCCGCGGGCGGAAAAATTATTGGATGGAGAAAGCCCTAGCATTGTCGACGAACTTTGCTTTCGTCTCGCGAACTTTATTGCCTTCAAAAATATCAAGGAACTGTTAGGCCTCAATCGAGCACGCTATTTGGGAACGGGCGCGGCACCAATCTCTAAATCATTGCTGAAGTGGTATTTAGTTATAGGATTACCAGTGACAGAGGTCTACGGACAAACAGAAACTGGCGTGGTCACTACAACGCGTCAGGCGAGATTGCGTCAGGGTACGGTTGGGGAGCCTATTCCGCACGTTGATGTGAAGATCGACGACAATGGCGAAATTCTAATTCGTCACGACTTCCAGTTTGATGGTTACTTGAATCAGCCAGACAAGACAGCAAGTACCATTATCAACGATTGGTTGCATACGGGTGACGTTGGCAATATCGATAATGATGGTCAGTTGCACATCACGGATAGAATCAAGGACATCATCATTACGGCCGGGGGCAAAAACATTACGCCGTCGCAGTTCGAAAACGAACTTAAATTTTCATCGTACGTGTCGGATGCCGTGGTGATTGGGGATAAGCGTAAGTATTTGTCATGTTTAATTATGATAGATAAAGAAAACGTTGAGCATTATGCGCAAACCAACTCGATCCCGTTTACGGATTATCGCTCGTTGTGCTCGCGGCCGGAGGTTGTCCAATTAATCGGCGATGAGATTAAGTCAATCAACACGCAATTTTCGAGTGTTGAGCAGATCAAGCGATTCAAGTTGATTGATGTGTTGCTCACCGCAGAAGACGAAGAGTTAACGCCGACGATGAAGTTGAAGCGCAGTTATGTAAGTAATAAGTATAATGGTCTGATCGAAGACATGTACGCAGGTCGATAGTGAGGAAAAAAGCATGCAACGATTGATGTCACTGGTTTTAATGGGTTTGTTAGCACCCGGCGTGTTTGCCGCTGAGCAGGGAATAACCGCCGATACTATCAAGGTTGGTCAGATCACGGATCTGTCCGGTGCGACGGCGAATTGGGGTGTCCCAACAACATTCGGCTCCAGAATGCGAATTGATGAGGCCAACGCTGCCGGTGGAATACACGGTCGAAAAATCGAATTGATCGTTGAAGACGGTCAATATCAAGTTCCGGTATCAGTCAAGGCGGCAAACAAATTGCTCAATCGTGATCGGGTTTTCGTCATGCTGGGGAATATGGGTACGCCGGCAAACAACGCGAATATGCCGCGACAAATTAGGAAGGGCGTCGCCAATTTGTTCCCGGTCACCGCCGGCATCACAATGTACGAACCCCTTCACCCGATGAAGTTCGCTTATTACGTCAGTTATCGCGATCAGGGTCGTGGCGGTATTCGTTATATGGTGGAAAAATACGGTGTCAAGAAAGTGTGTCTGCAAACACAGGCGACTGATTACGGGCATGAAGTTGAAGTCGGTTACGAACAAGCAGTAGAAGAGCTCGGTCTGGAATCAGTTTACTTGGGCCGGCATAAGGTCACGGAAACAGATTTCGTCGGCACCGCAACGCGGATTAAGAACTCTGACTGCGAACTATTATTTATCGGTACGATCACGACTGACACCATTGCGCTGTACACAGCAGTGCGCAATGCTGGATGGGAAAAATACATCATCGGCAACATGGTGATGCTTGATCCCTTGGTCGCGAAAGCCGCCGACGGCGGCATGGAAGGACTCTTTTCGGCAGGGCCACTTGTCGTACCGGATCTCGAAGAAGATTCAGAAGCTGGTGCCTGGCGACGTGATTGGTACGCCCGATATGAGGCGGCCTATGGCGAAGTGCCGAATCTCCAATCGCAAATCGCTTGGCTGACGACAGACCTGATGATCAATGCGATGGATCGTGCTGGGCGTGACTTAACGACCGCCAAGCTGGTAGAAGAGATGGAGGAGGTCAGTGCGTACGCCGATCCCTTCGGTGGTCCAACCATATCGTTTTCAGCCGAGAAGCATCAAGCGGTCGACTCGATCTACCTTTCGCAGGTCGTTGACGGTAAGTGGACGTTAATACAGAAGGATTTGCCATTCTAAGTTAGCGGTCTTCGTTTTCAATGTCGCGTGTCTAGATTTCGAGTTGCGCAGGGACTTGGTTGCGTCTCGGGAATTCGACTAACGGCCCCTGACTAAGTAGTACGGGAATGCGCTCGCCGTCCACGACTAAACTGGCGTTTTGGTGCCGGCAGGTTCTGTCTTAATCGACGCGTTGCCAATTAGCTGCTGCATTTCCCACGACCAACTTGAGCGCGTGACGATTCCAATCGGATCGCTTTCCGGATCGGCGGCATCAAAAATGCTGCAGCCATGAACTGGCGAGCATTTTTCATCAATAGCAACGCTACGCAATGTAAACCTCGAACCGTTATTCTTTTCTTCTTGCCGTGCGTATCGCCCAAAGAACTCGCTCGCGTTCAAATTAACCAGCCAGCCGAGACCAAGTTCGAAAGGGGATCGCTCAAAGCCCGGCTGCGGATCGATTTCAGTTGCGCAATCCTAACCGGCAACGATGAAACCGCCTTCGATTCAACAAACTTGTAGTGCATCCAAGCCATAGCCTGGTAGCTCGATGCCCATTTCTGCGCGCGCTGCTCTAACTTTATTCATCACGCTCTCGGCTAGGCCCGGCGCGAACCACATTTCGTAGCCAAGATCGGCCGTGAAGCCCATGCGCGATATTTTCACTTTGCCCGTATCGAGCTTAAAATCACGAATAAAGAACGGTGCCAACTGTTCGATGCCAACGAAGCCCATGGCGTGTAGTGCACCGGCTGAGCGCGGACCCTGAATCGCCAGTCCCACCCAATCATTTGTGCATTCAGTAAACGACACATTGCCAAGGTCAAATCGCTTACGAACACTTTCGAAATAATGTGAATGGTCGACGTCGGACGGCATGAGCAGGTAGTCGTTATCAGCGTATTTATACAATATGGCGTCGTCCTTAAGACTGCCGTCGTCGTTGCAGAAGATGATATAAGTGCCGCGCATTACGGGTAAGTCGCGCACCGGCCGCGTGAGCAAATGATCAAAGAAACGGCTGGCATCGAGACCACTTACGCGAATCTTTCGCATGGGAGATACGTCGCATAAAGCACAGCTTTCCCGAATGGACGAATATTCTCGTTCGGCGTCTCCATCGAAATAATCATGCGGGAGAGCGAAACCGTTCCAATCAATGTAATGCTCGTCTTCGATATGTTGTTGCGTAAACTGTGCAAAGCTTGTCTTTGGACGTCGATTGAGAAAATCAAAAAATGCACTCTTTTATTTAGCAAAATATTTGGCTCGATTGCTGATGAAGGTTCATAATGCCAGACAACGAAGTGAGTACCGAATCGATTTAGCGGACTAAGGAACGGAAATGAAGTATCCCAACACGGATTCCCAATCGGCAGGACTGTTTGCAGAAGCTCAACGGGTTCTCACAGACGGCGGTTCACGCAGTACCATTCGCATTGCGCCTTATTCGATTTACGTACGCTCGGCTGAAGGGAAGTACATTACGGATGTGGACGGCAATCGCCTGTTTGACTTCAATAACAATTACACGGCGATGCTGCATGGGCACGCACATCCAACCTTAGTCGAGGCGGCGGTTGAGCAAATAAAAAAGGGTACGGGGTATTCCTTCGGCAGCGAGGCCGAATTCGCACTCGCCGATTTAATCTGTGGTCGTGTCGACAATTTCGACAAAATCAGGTTCATGAACTCAGGGTCCGAGGCCGTGATGAAAGCGATCAAGGCCGCGCGCGCCTATACGGGCCGACCGAAGATCGCCAAATGTGAAAACGCCTATCACGGCTCTTATGATTTTGCAGAAGTGAGCCTTGGTGTCCAGCCCACGAATTTGAACGAGGGCGATCCACAATCACAAGCGTATTCGGAAGGAACACCGCAGGGTGTTCTGGACAATGTCGTGGTGATTCCTTTTGATGATGTCGCTGCTGCACGTCGAATTCTCGAGGAACACTCGAGTGAACTCGCAGGTGTTCTGGTCGATCCGATTGGCGCATTGATGGCACGTATACCTTACACAGACGAATTCTTTGCGATGATTAGCGAGTTCTGTGAATCGAGCGGCGCGCTTTTTATTGCCGACGAAGTCATCGCATTTCGTGCCGGGCTTGATGGCACTCAGGGTGATCGAGGACTGAAGCCACACCTGACGACACTCGGAAAGATTATTGGTGGCGGATTCCCGGTTGGCGCGGTTGCGGGTTCCGCTGACGTCATGTCTGTGTTCGAGGCGGGCGAGGGCAAAGCGAAACTGCCGCACGGTGGCACCTACAACGCGAATCCAGTTTCGATGGCGGCGGGATTTGCGTCGATGAAGATGATGGATGCCGAGGCGTTTTCTCATTTGAACGGTTTGGGTGACGCTTTTCGACGTGGATGTGCGGAAGTGCTCAAGTTGACCGATGCAGAGGGACAGATACACGGCCAATATTCGATATTCTCAATTACTTTCGCCGAATCAGATCTCAACGACGCGTCAGCCCGTGGAGCAGTCTATCGCAGCAGCGGTTTGCATCAATACATGGTGCAAAATGGTTATTGGATGTCGCCCGGAATGCTGGGTGTTTGCTCAACGATCATGGGAATGTCGGACGTGGATCAATTTTGCACGACTTTACAAAGTGGCATAGAAACGATTCGGGAGAAGCGCAGCGACGCTGCCTAGGCGTCCGAACCGCTCATTGCTACGGGCTTATTGCCAATAGCAGTAAATACAGTGCATTGACTCGTTATGAAGTAGCGCTTTGATCTGTCGGACTTAATCTTAGGTCTATGCTTTCGCTGTCGCTATCAAAGATTCCAGATAATCCATCCATACTGTCGAGCACGGCCGCTAATGGCTCAGGTCGATGCACAACGAAACCCTGAACAAAATGCACGCCGGCCTTTCTCAGCCAAGCTTGTACCATTTCGTTTTCAACGTGCTCTGCCACTGTTTGCGCACCGATAACGTCAGCGATGTTGACCACTGCATTGACAATAGCCTTGGATAGATCGTTTTCGAGAATATCGCGAACGAATGACCCGTCAATCTTCAAGTAGTTGACCGGCAATGTTTTCAAGTATGCAAACGAACTATATCCAGTTGCAAAGTCGTCCAAGGCGACCAGACAGCCGAGTCGCTGCAATCGATGAACGAATCTCTGAGCTTGCTCAATGTGTCGAACGAGCGACGTCTCAGTTATCTCAAAACACAAAGTATCCGGTGGAACACCGCTCTCAGCAACGCGCGCTTCAATAAAATCTACAAACGAATCGTCTCGAAATGATTGAGCCGAGACATTGATACAGAAAGTCGCCAGGCTAATTTCGAGAGTGTTCTCTGCGTCCGCGAGACTCGCAAGGGCTGAGTTAATGACCCAGCGGTCCAGTGCGGCCATTAGTTGATAGCGCTCAGCGGTAGAGAGGAATTGCGCTGGACTGGTATCTGAACTGCCATTACCGCTGAGTCTTGCAAGTAGTTAAAATTTTTGTCCCGACTCGGCGTTGATGGCTTCAATACGTTGCGCATGCAATACGAATCTATTTTCCAGCAACGCCATTTGTAAAAATCCGACTTTATCAACGTCCGAGCGCCGTTGGATAATACTGCTATCAATATCTTGGAAAAGTGCCGATTGATTTCCACCTCGATCTTGAGCACCCCGTGCTTTGACTTCCGCAAGAATCAATATGTCTTTGGCGCCTTTGCTGGCGGCAGAGTTGTCGACTACTCCCGCGCTCGCGGATAGATTGATCGATTTCGCGTGGTTGTCGATTGACTCCTGATTTAGTATTTGGAGGACTTGAGTTGCTTTGGCGACCGCAGTATCACCAGATGCGCCGGGTAGAAACATTGCAAAACGATCACTGCCCATATGCGCAACGCTGTCATTTGCACCAGCGCTATCGACCAAAATGTTCTTGAATCGAGACAATGCGCTGTCCCCACCTGAGTAGCCGAAGGCGTCGTTGATGGTGTGCATCTTGTCTGCGTCATAGTAAATTAGGCTATGTGGAAGTGTGGGTTGAATCTCCAAAGTGGCGTTAATTTTCGCAACGAGTTCTATTCTGTTTAATAGTTTCATCGATGATGGCTCTGCATGTCTTTGTTTGGCAATTTTGTTGGCCAATAGACGAATAAGTTTTGAATACGAGGGCTCGAAATTTCTGGCGATCAAAAGTGCCATACCGTTAACGGTCTGTTTCTTGCTCAGGATTGGCGCGCAAACGACATAGCATTTGTCGCCGTTAGTCAGCGTAATTCGTGCGGTGATTACTCGGCGTTTTTTCTCGAGTGGCGCTTCTAACAGCGCGACCAATTTTTCGATTGATTGGCGGTCGAAAAGTCTATGCACGCAACCGTTGTTGTACCACAATCCGTGATAATCGTGGCGACGCATTCAAGATCATGTTCCGAAAAACATAAATCCACAATATTCTGTAGCGATTGGGATGCTATGTCAGATGTGGAGAGATTTCGTTCTATTATTATAGGTGGCAGCGCTCTGGCAATACGTGATGCGTCAATGCTCGTGGTGGACAACGTGACGTCGACGTCAATTTGGCGCGATATGCAGCTGAGCATATTGTTAATTTTAAACTCAACGGACGTCAGGCTAGGAGGATCAAGCGAGTAGACAATCAGTGTAAATGTGTAGTTCTTGACGTTGGTACATTTCAGCGGAAAGTCGTAGGCGACGTTTCCGCGGCCTAACGGTCTTTTTACCGGTTCTGCAGCAAATACTTCGTTTGCGGGTTTGCATTCATTCGCATCTGGAGCGCCGCTTTGGTGAGACCGTTGCCACACCGGATGACCGGACCGGTTAGATATAATGGCCAATGCAGTGTTTTCGATTGAGTCGACCATTTCTGACACAAATGCGGCCACTGCCTGTTCATCGATGGCAGGAGCCGATGCGGATATCGCAGAAGTAGGGGACATGCTTTATTTTATCGGTCGCACTGGATGAATCTTTAGAACTAGTTTTGGCTGATTGATTCACAAAAAATCGGATTTGCGGGCTTTCGCGTCTATTGAATTCGGTTTTTGAAGATCGTCGGAAACCAGTCTTCTCTAAGGCGCTCACCATCGCGCATTTCGTGGCCGGGGAAGGGTGGCGACGTTGGTCCAGGTCGGGTCACATAGCGCGCATCGTCACCGACAAAGCGCAGTGAAAACGCTCGACGACGAGACGCGGATTCGTTGCCGCGTGCACCGTGTAAGGTGCGGTAGTTGAATGCGACTGCATCTCCCGGTTCCATTTCCCATTCCAATACAGACAAGCCATCCGCATCGGGATCCGGGACCGCTAGGTAGGCGTCTTCATCCGCATAGAAATTGTCCTCTGAGAGCCACCGCGTCGGGAGGACTGGTTTTGGCCACAGGTGCGATCCGGCGACACAGCGAAGGGTGGCATCGCTGACCGGATCAACCGGGCACCAAAGACTGACAGTCTGCTCACCCTCGACAAAGTAGTAGGGAGAGTCCTGATGCCACGGTGTTTGTTTAGAGGTGCCGGGCTCTTTGACAAGAACATGGTCATGAAACAGTTGCGCGGTGTCGGACACCATTAGTTTCGCTGCAACTGCACCCGCGTCAGATTCTCGAATGACCTTCTCAAATTCCGGGATGCGGTTCCAATTGCAATAGTCGTCAAAGAATCGACCACTCTCGCCGTCTTTCAGGTTCTCTGCTCCGTGCGGGCCAGGGCTGGCCATGTTGCGTTCGATGCCCGCCCGAATGATGTCGACCCAATCGTGTAGTAACCCCTTAATCAACACAGCACCGTCGGCGCGGTAAGCGTTTATTTGGGATTGTTCTACGAAGTCAGAATTTGTCATTGGGGTTGTGGTTCCTAGGATATTGTAGAATCAATAACAGTAAAAGCAAAGTGAGTGTAAGGACCTGCCAATGACACACGACGAAGAGTATGGCGACAATATGGTGACAATGCTTGAGCTTATTTGGGGCGAAGGTTATATGGCACCCGGCGGGCCCGGTAATGTCGCAAAGTTGTTGTCGGGTATTGAGACACAAGGCAAACGAATTTTGGACATTGGTTGTGGAATCGGTGGCCCGGCACTCGAAATGGCGAAAAGTCACGGCGCTCAAGTGGTCGGAATCGATCTCGAGGCGCCACTGATCGAGCGAGCGAATCAATCTGCTCATGATTTGGGATTGGCGGGCCGGTGTGGCTTTCAAGCAGTTGACGCTGGCGACCTGCCATTTGCCAATGAGTCGTTTGACGTCGTTATTAACTCCGGTGCTTTTACGCAAACGCCAAACAAGAATGAAATTTTTGCCGAGGCATTTCGAGTTTTGAAACGCGGTGGAACCTTGAGTTCCTACGATTGGTTAAAGAGTCCGGGCGAATTCTCAGAGGACATGCTCTATTGGTTCAAGATGGAAGAGCTCACTTACGCACTCGAAACGCTTGAAGGATTTAGCCAATATTTCGACGCGGCCGGATTCGTCAATGTCGCTAGTGAGGATGCGACCGCCTGGTATCGGGAAGAGGCGCGTCGCGAATACGATCTCCTAAAAGGTGATTTTTATCCGCGCATGGTCGAATTGCTGGGGCAAAAAGACGCTGATCATTTTGTAGAAAATTGGCGCTCATTAGTTGTCGTCATCGACAATGGAGAAATGCGTCAGGGATATTGTCGCGGTCAGCGCCCAATATAAATTTTTTAACGCTGACTAACCATCGTCATCAACGACAATCACTTCCAATACGTTAACCTCATTTTTTAGCGCAAGTTCAGACTGCGCGTACACGTAAAAAGACTCGGGTCCTTCGATCACAGCGTCAGAAACGATTGGAATATAGACTGTCATGCTTTTTTGACCTGCGCTGAAAATTTCTGTACCTACACCTAGTTCGGCGTAATCGACATCGGTTTTCGCCGTGTTTTCGCCAGTCCACCAAATGACTGACGCACTTTTATTCGTGCTGCCATTTCGACGTAATGAAACTGCCGCCATACTTTGACTTTCGTTCACTGTAAGCGACTGTTTGTCGAAAACTATGTCACCAAGGGAAAGTTCGGCAGCGGCAGCCGGAATCGCAACGGCTTCTATTACATCGATACTCGCATTGTCGGTTGCCTTTTCAAAAAACACTGTCGATGCCGGTATGAATTCTGTCTTAACCTGCAACGCATCGTTTTCCAGGGATGAGTGAATAGCACTAGCCTGCAAGGTTTGTTCGTCTGACATTTCGCTGGTTGTGTCAGCCCCGCCGGTTTTAGCCGTCACCATTGGATCTGCTTCTTCGTCTTGTGCAATATACTCCCCGATTTCGCCCTCTAATGTCCGCTCGACCTGCTCAGCTAACGTCGGTGGAGCTTCAGCGGTCTCAACGACAAGCGCTTCTGCGGCAGGAGAGTAATTGCCGGGTTCAGAATCAACATTAGTTTGCTCGGTTATTATCGGATCCTGCGAAACCTGAGCGATGACCTGATTCCTCCAGTCCGAAAGTTTATCGCTAATGACATCGAAACTTGGCTGCAGAAAAATGGCAATTGCACCGAGCGCAACCAATGCGGCGAGCGGTTTAAGCATTCGATTGGAGCTGGCTTTACGGTCGGGTATGGGTACGTGCAAAGTTTCATTGCCGGTCACGCCAAATTCCTCGACAAACTCCACGACTGTCGGTGTTCTTCTGTCGAAATGCAGCGTAAGTGCTCGCGTCAGCGCCTTCCGGCGATGGCGAGGCAAGTGCCCGACCGGGCGAAGTTTAATTCCCTTCCGACGTGCCTGTGTTCGCGAGATTCCGTCATAGGCGGGTTCACCTGCGAGCATCTCATACGCGATTGCGGCAAGGCTGTAAATATCCTCAACTGATTTGAGTGGTTTCGACGAGCCGGTTTGCCGGCTGGCCATAATGTCGAAAGACTGCTTCAACACTTCAGACGCAAAGTCGATAATTTTGACGTCCAAGTTGTGGGTAACAACAATCGAGTCCGGCGTAAGGTTGCCGTGCGTGAACCCATGTTTATGCATATGTGTCAGTGCATCCGCGACGCTGCGGATGACCGCATTGACTTCGTTTTTGGAGAATGCTTCTGTCGAGCTTCCGTCCAAAATTGACCGCAACGACATGCCTTCGAGCAATTCCATCGTGAAAAAGACCGACTGGTTGTCGACACCAAAATCAATGCTTCGTGCAATGCTGATGTGTGGGATTTTGACAAGCTCTGCAAACCGGCTGGCAAATCGACCCACCAACTGCACCTGACTCTCGCGGAGCGCAAGTAATTCAATGCTGATGCGTTGTTCGTGTCTCGCGGCCTTGGAAATTTGCTGGTCGATGGCTTCGTAGATTTCGCCACGCGTACCGGATCCGACGTAATTGTCTATTAGATATCGGTTGCCAACCATTCGTGCCGATTCGGGAGCATCGAAATCTGTGAAAATCGGTGTCCGAGCCGGATTCATCGATTCATTGACCTCGCCAATATTCAGGCTCAAATACTCTGGCTTCAGATCGCGATTTTGCTTCGGTTCCATTGGCTTATCCGGTCACGGCGTCGTTGCTGTCTGGCAATATTCATCCCGATTGGCTCGCGTGCCAAGTACCTCCTGGTTGCGACTTCATATGCTGCACGATATTTGAGCCCTATCCGCCTGAAATCTAACGGAGAGGCATATCACAGAATGGGCACTCTAAGTTTGATCTGTGGTTGCCCGTAGCAATTATGGGTCAAGTGCTGCGCGTGTTTTCGGCGCCGATGTTGGGCAGAGTAGAAGGATTAATCTGGTATTTCGCGCGTTCACAGGAGAATAAAGGGTCAGATATATTTTCGTATTTTCGCCGTCGAGGTCTGACACCGGTCGCGAAGAGCGGGTAATAATCGGATCGGAGCGTTAAGGGCGATTTGTTACTCTTCCATTAACGTAAGTAAAAATTTCAGCTTGCTACCGAACGCATCTGCTGTTTTCGATCAAAGCAGACCATCCATAGGCGATGTGAATTCCATACGTCAAAGCCCAACTAGGTCTATAGTAGGCGGGATGATTGAAGAACCCTCAGAAGTGCGTCGATCCTACGAAATGTTATCCGTTGAGCGAGCAGAGCCTCCGGCTGGCACGGAAGGTGGCAACTGGCATTGCTATTCGATTGCCTTTGACGGCAGCAACAGCATTCAGGGCTGCCGGCAAGGGAGTCTCAGCGTTGTGACCAAGGCAGTGGAGGAGATTGTTGCTCAATTGAACGAACGGCACAGAGGCAAACACGGTCGCGTCCATCTCGTCCCGACACCGAAGAAAAAA
>JABIUH010000348.1 GCA_018701055.1 Woeseia sp.
AGATCAGGCGTTAGCCAACCGTAGTCGTCACGCTGTGTTGTCCAAAAATGCTGATGGCCATCAATACGCATAGGATTACTCGCCGCGGCTGTCTGCCGGAGTGGGCGCATCTTCTCGAATCAACCCTCGTTCCGATAATGCACTCCAGAATTCGTCCGGAATCTCGGTTGCGAACAAGTTAAGCGTCTGATCAATTCGACTGACTTTGCCAATGCCCGGAATAACGGAGGCGACAACGGGATGTGCAAGTGGGAACTGAAGAGCGGCTGCAGCCATCGGGATATCAAATTCGCCGCAAAGGCTTTCGATAGCCGCCACTTTCTTAACGACATCCTCCGGTGCAGGGCCGTAGTCGTAGTTCCACGGTCCCTTGCCGCTGACGCCTGTCGCGAGAATGCCGGAGTTATATGCGCCACCGATGATAATGGAGCAGTTCCTGTCGATGCATTTTGGCAAGAACGTATCAAGGGATTCTTGTTCCAACAGCGTGTAGCGCCCTGCAAGCAGGAAACAGTCCCAGTCCCCATACTCCATCGCCTGTTCGCAGACCTGATATTCATTGACGCCGAGACCGATAGCGCTGACTCGGCCACTCTGGCGCAGCTCATCCATTGCCTGGTAGCCACCCTTCATGGCGACCGGGAACAGGCGATCGTTGTCATCACCATGAGTGACAGGGCCGATATCGTGCATGTAGAGAATATCGATTCGATCGAGACCGAGGCGTTGCAGGCTGTCTTCAAACGATCGCATGACACCGTCGTAGCTGTAGTCATACTCAATATCGAAGGGCATGGGCGATACAAAGGCATGGCGCTCTGCCGCGTAACCGGCGGGGCGGAGCAATCGGCCGACTTTGGTCGACAGAATGTAATCGTTTGACCCGCGCAGCGCGTCGCCGACTCGACGCTCGCTGAGGCCCTGGCCGTAATGCGGTGCAGTGTCGAAGTACCGAAAGCCGCCGGACCAGGCGGTTGTCAGTATGTCTGTAGCATCTGCATCGGAAACGGCATGGTACAAATTGCCAAGAGAGGCGCAGCCGAATCCTAACTCGTCGATTGCGAGGTCCGTGTTTCCGATTCGATGTCTGTCAAAACTGCTCATGTCTGGGGTCCGGCGTAATCAGGCAATATCCGGCATTACCCTGTCTTGGTTCAAGTCAGAGACTGGTCATGTATCATGTAAATGTATATATGCAATCGTAATGTACAAATGCACACGAGTCAACTATAGTGCGCGTTACCTCTAGGATAGGATCGGTACCCAGAATGACTGATAACCCAGGAAGCAAACCGAAAATTCTCACCGGCGACATGGTGGTGCCGTTCATATTGGTCGCAATGTTGTTTCCGCTTTGGGGCTTTGCCAACGACGTAACTAATCCTCTGGTAAAGGCATTCAAAGACATCTTCTTGATATCCAATGCGCAGAGCAGCATGGTGCAATTCGCGTTCTATCTCGGTTACGGCGTTATGGCGATTCCGGGCGCAATTTTTATTCGAAGTTTTAGCTACAAATCCGGCATCCTGCTGGGGTTGGCGTTATACGCCGTCGGCGCATCACTTTTCATTCCGGCCAGTATGTATCAGGAGTTTTCTTACTTCCTCGCGGCCTTGTGTGTAATGACCTGTGGACTCGCGTTGCTGGAAGTCACCGCCAACCCATACATCTTGTCGATGGGGCACCCAGATACAGCGACGCGACGGTTGAACTTCGCCCAGGCCTTCAATCCGGTTGGTTCACTGACAGGCATGTTTGTCGCGTCAAGCGTAATCCTGAATCAGTTGCAGGTCGAAGCGTTTCGAAGTGAACAGAGACTGGCCCACCCCGAATACGACGATATGTTGCCGTCTGTTGTCGATGGACACTTAACTCAAGCATTGAATGATTTCGCGATCAATGATCCCGTTGCACATCAGGCGATGCAAGCGGCCGATCTCGTCACCGTCGGGGGCCCTTACGTGGTGATAGCCATCATTGTCGCTGTTCTTTTCTTTGTTTACTTGTTCAGCAGGTTGCCAAAGACAATGACGCACGATCACCCACTGACGATGCGTGAGCTGAAAGACACTTTCTCACGTTTGATAAGGAACAACTGCTATGTGGAGGGCGTTGTCACACAGGCATTTTACGTCGGCGCACAGATCATGTGCTGGACCTTCGTTATTCATTACGGAATGACGACGATAGGATTGACCGCAGCGGAGGCTCAGGGCTACAACATGATCGCGATGGTGACATTCCTGTCCAGCCGATTCATATGTACCTTCCTGCTCGGCTACTTTCGACCCGGGCAGCTGCTAATGCTGCTGGCCTGTGGGGGCATCGCACTGACGTTGGGCGTGATCTTCCTGCAGGGATTTTCAGGCCTTTACTGCCTCATCGGTGTCTCAGCCTGCATGTCTCTGATGTTTCCGACAATCTATGGCATCGCCCTGAAGGAAATGGGTGACGACGCGAGTCTCGCCTCGGCCGGGCTGGTTATGGCTATCGTCGGCGGTGCGCTCATGCCGCCGTTGCAAGGGTCGATGATTGACGCAGGACCAATCATCGGTGACATACCATCCGTTAAGACGTCGTTCCTGTTGCCGTTGGTTTGCTTTGTTGTGATTGCGATCTTCGGCTATCGAGCGCATCGCGTACACAATCGTTAGTCGACGGGCTGTAGAATGACCGTTGCGATCTTGAACAGGTTTTCGCCATTTTGAAGCGCTGCGATGCTTAGCGTCGCCGAACCTTCCGCGAACTCGACAATTCCGATGTCGTGTTTCACCGTTGGCACCGGACGTGCCACACTCATTTCGCCGGTTTCCAGCACGCGGAATGGCAGGAATTGTGGATCGCTCTTGCCAGCGTCGACAACGATCTGTCCCTCCTGACCAGTTTCAGTCGCGTCCGCGGAATAGAGCAGGCTGACCTTGTACTCACCGGGTTCAATGATATTGAGATTCCAGCGAAGGAAATCATCCTCTGACTTCAGCCCACCGACAGTCGGAAAATACTTCCACTGTCCGAAATACAGCCAGTAACGGAGATTCTCACGCGTGACGGCGCCGCCAAGTTCGGCGAGTTCTGGAGAAAGTTTGGTCGCATCAGACTGTCGGTCAACGAAGTACATCGTTGCGGACTCGAAATGCCGGTCGGAGAGTGGGTCGGTGCTCACCGTGAGGACCGTATTGCGAGAATCCGGTAGCAAGTCGGGAAGCTGGATTTCTATACCGCCGTTGACTTTGCACCACTCAAGATTCTCGTTGGCGACCAATAGCCGTACATCGTGGGTCGCGTCAGCAATACCCGGAACAAAGATTTTTCCGTTGCCCGGTGCGTGAAGTACATGCAGGTACAAGCGGTTCTCGCCGAGTGTGGCCACACCCCACGACAGTTGGCC
>JABIUH010000113.1 GCA_018701055.1 Woeseia sp.
CGTCCAGTCGTCGCTCGAGAAGGAAACGTTGCCACCCGCATCGAATATCGCTCTCGCTCGATAGGTATCGTTCGCCATCTCTGGACCTAAACCCGCGGCAACAGGATCTGGCTGATCTGCCCCTAGCCACCAGGCTGTAAAATTGGCGGTCACGCCAAGTTCGGCAAAACGAGGCCAGTCACCAGGATCGACATTCTGCAAGTGGGCAACTGAAACACGTGGGTAAAAATTCTCACCAACATTTTCTTGCGCGAGCTCGAGCGCATCCAATACGACTTTGGTCGCCAGATCACCGATGACGTGAACATGCAGGTCCAAACGTTCTTCGTGCAGCAGCAACAAAAAATCGACCATCTGGTCGAGCGTCAGAGTGGTGTCGCTAACGTGGTCGGGGTTATCCGCATAAGCCTCGAGCATCGCGCCTGATCGGTTTTCATGTACCCCGTCCATGAACAGTTTGATCGCGCTGAATTTCAGCCGCTCACCACCATAAAATTCGCGAAAGCGCCTCATCTCCGCAATACCCAAGCTAACGCGGTCCGGCGTCGATATTCGGTACGTACCCTCGTACCGCACTGGTAGCTCACCGGCTTGATCAAGCTTCGACAGAAAGCTATACACGAGATCGCTGAAATCTTTGTTTCCGGCATCGTAGACAGTCGTGACGCCATGCTCGCTTAGCGTTTGTAACATCGCACGCATGCTGTTTTCGTGTCTCTCTCGGTCCACCTCAAACACGTCATCCATCAGTTGCCAACCAGCGCCCTCCTTCACCCATCCCGTTAGGCGCCCGGTAGCGTCGCGCTTGTACATTGCGATAGGAAAGCGTGGATCGCGACTATCTTCGTTGAGACCGAGTGCCTGCAAAGCGAGCGAGTTGAGCCAGAAACTATGTCCCGCATTACTATTGATCCATACCGGACGATCAGGAAAGATTCGATCCAACTCCATGCGGTCCGGCCCTAAATCACCGTCTACGAATGAAATTACTGGCCAACAACAGCCGCGTAGCCAATCGTCACCTGGGTTTGTCGCCGCGTATGCTTCCAGTTCCAGAATGAAGGCATCGCGATTCGTTGCGTCGAAAGACGCATCGAACTGAATTAGATCTATTTGACCAGGATGTGTGTGAGCATCGACCAGGCCGGGAATCAGCATGCGGTTATTAAGATCGGTTGTTTCGACGCCCGCGGAAACGAAGGCTTGCGCACCTTCGTTATCGCCAACATAAAAAAACTTTCCGTCGCGAATAACGACTGCCTCGGCCCACGACTGATCAGGATTTACGGTATAAATTTTTCCGTTGGTCAAAACCCAGTCATTCGCTACCGTTTCAACGTCGGGTTGCTGGCTACAGGCGCTGACTATGAAAGTGCAAGTTGCCAAACATAAGAATTTTAAACAACACATCTGTATGCCCACCTTAAAGCGTATTGAGGGTTTAGGTTCGGTTGGCCCTGATGAAACTCAATTCAATTTCGGGTCTCTACTCACAATCCTCGGACTTGAAATTCGCCAAATTAATTGACTGCCCGCTCGCGATTTTCTCATCTACATACTCCTGAAAAAAGACACCAAACCAGCCTCGGCGAGATTCCCACCATTGCTGATAGTCAAGCACCTGCATAATAGAGGATAAGTGCCATCTAAATCCCGCGAATATATTTGGATCGATCGTTCCGAATTGGGAAGAATAGTAGAATTGCTCATGATTTCGGAATACCGGTTGTAGCAGGATTGAGAATCGAATCTTTTCTTTCTGTGAAAGCCGATTGAAGTTCTGCGACCAGAAAATCTAGCGTTGCTAGTCGGTTACAACGTCCACCCGTCGACTTTCTTTTGTTATCTCCACGATGCTGTAAACGGCAACCGCGACCACAACAATTGTGCAACCAATAAGCGTGACCTTGCTAGGCGCCTCATCCACACCGATCCATACCCAAATTGGCGCAAGTATCGACTCTGCCAAGGCAAACAAAGCGACCTCAGCGGCCAAAATGTAACGTGCAGCAATTGTGTAGCACCCAAATCCTACGGTGATTAATACACACCCCATCACCAACGCAATTATTAGGTCATTCGCTTGCAACGACAGGTGCTCAGCGCCAATGAATCCGACCACCACCATGACGATTCCACTCAGACAGGTTGCAGGCAACATATCGACGTCGCGGCTATCGCGCACGATGAGCAGATAGACAACAAATCCAGCAACTACGCCCAGCGCGGCAAGATTACCCATTGTGCCGCCACTGGAGAACCCATCGGCAAATAAAAGACTCACTCCACCGAGCGCAACAAACATTGTGATGATTCCAGCTTTTGATATTCGCTCGTTCAGCAGAAGCCACGCGCAAAGTGCGGTCGCCAGCGGAGCGGCCCCAATAATGAACATTGCGTTTGCCACGGTTGTTAGCAAAAGCGCAAAAACGTAACAACAAGATGCAAATCCAAGTGCGATCGCAGCGTAAAACCCGCGCGGGCCAATATCACGAAAAGCGCTTACCGTTCGGTCACGATATTTTCCGAGCAGAATGACTAGTAGCGTCATTGAGAACGCGGCACCGCGATAGAAAAGAATTTGCCAACCATCAGCGTCTTCGACAAGCCGCAGCAAAATGCCATTGCCGCTTAGGAACAGACCGCCAATGAGAACCAGAAGGACGCCGAGCCCGTATTGTCGATTTTGCATAAAGTCAGTTCCTGAAATCTACGGCGAATAGCCGTCTGAAAATTGTTGGGCCATTGCCTCACAGCGCGATTACTACATCCAGGGAATCTACCGGTACGGTAACGGAAATACGATTAGAAAAAATGAAAATGTTGGTCAATGCAATTACTCGCATCAGTAACCAAAACCCAAACTCGGATGTACTTTTATTATCGAATCTCGCAATGCGAGACCCTTCGTTCACCTACCGGCAGGCGAATTCCTCAGCGCGTTAATTTGAAGGCCGGCGAAAAATGGATGATCTGGCGAATAAGCATATCTAGTGGCTAATTGAAGGTTAGCCACCAGAGGGCCGTGCTCGGCGTATTTTCACGTGCGCCGGCCCAGATTAAGAAGTGACACCCTAAGTCGACGTCAGGGGCCTCAAGTCGGCATATCCACAAATGCAGACTGTCGAACAGCCTAGTTCAGTCTC
>JABIUH010000112.1 GCA_018701055.1 Woeseia sp.
CGAGCGCGACAATCGGGGTAGCCACTATTATCTTGCACTGTATTGGGCAGAAGCGTTGGCCGCACAAGCTGATGACGATGAACTTCGCACTAAATTTGCGCCAGTCGCCAGCGCACTTAAGAACCAGGAAGATGCCATTAACGCTGAGTTACTAGCAGCGCAAGGAGATGCCGTCGATATCGGAGGTTACTTCCATCCAGATATTGAATTGGCGGCAGCGGCCATGCGTCCGAGTGCGACCCTAAACGCGATCCTGGATTCAATCAGTTAGTTCCTGTCCAGAATAGACCTATTCCGGACAAGTACTCGTTAGCGAACTGCTTCTGGTGCTACCGGTAGGACAAACCAAAGCCTGATTCGAATAGCGGGTTAGCGCTGTCGGCTGGCACGTCCGCGAGTTGATCACGCACTGCCTGCATGGATGAGGGCAATTCGAATGGCAGCCGACCTTCCGGTGCAGCTTCCCCGAACAGCACTTCCACAACCGCCTGATCGCTGGCTCCGTAGTCGGCTACGACGGCCGCTGCTGTTGACACGATATCCGGAATAACGGCAGGCCGATCAAGATAGATCACGACGATCGTCGGTACCGTATCAAGCAAATCCAGTATCTCTTTTTTTCGTTCGCCTTTGAAATCCAAATCTCCGTGATGAAATCCCTGTGCAAACGGGTTATCTGTTTCCACCGCTACCCAGGGCGTATCGATACGTAGAATCGCGAAATCGGCCTCTTCCGGCGATGCAACTACCGTTGCGTAGGGAGCAACTACCTCTGCATCGAGGTTTTCAATGAATACATTCATCCTGTCCGACTTCAATGGCAATGTCGGGCCACTTTCTGAAGTTGTGTTCGTCAATAAAGTCAACGACCGACGTTGGCTTTCATGGCCCAGTTTCTTCGCCTCAGGTTTACCCATCAGCAAATGAATTGTTCCGGCATCGACATAGGGATCGTCAAACAAACCAAGGTCGAATTTCTGTCGCAGGATACGACGTGCCGACTCGTCTATTCTTTCCTCGGGCAGCTCGCCCCGACTATGTAGCTCAACGACCAAATGCGAGGCAGACTCGCCGCCGAACTGATCCATCCCCGCCTCTAAGGCCTTTGCAACACGCTCGGTACGGCTGAGGTGTTCGACCCCCCAAGCGCGCGCTGCCCACGGAATGTTGTTGCCGATCGTTATGTCGGTCAGCACTCCCCAGTCAGCACATACAACACCATCGTATTCGTACTTCTCGCGTAATAGCCCGGTAATGATGTCCTTGTTGAAGGCCATCGCCACTTCTTCGCTTGTTTGGTCAGTGGGCACACCGTAGTACGGCATGATCGCAGCGGTCCCCGCCTGTATCGCTGCCTCGAACGGCGCCAGGTGATAATCAAAATTACTGCCTGGATATATTTGTCCCTTCTGAAATTCGAAGTGGGGATCAAGGCCTTCATTTTGCGGGCCGCCACCTGGAAAGTGCTTCGTCATTGTCGCGACGCTTGAATTTGAAAGTGTCGGACCTTGTAGGCCACGCACATAGGCGGCGGCTATGTCGGCACTCAACCGCGCATCTTCGCCAAAGCCACCATTGATTCTCGGCCAGCGCGGTTCCGTCGCGAGATCAACCTGTGGGTGCAGCGCGAGTCGAATTCCGACCGCCAGATATTCTTCACGAACGATGTCTGCGAATCGACTAATTAGCGAAATGTCATTGATCGCTGCGAGCCCAAGGGTTTCCGGAAATTGACTGAATCCATTGGAGGCGAAGGCGTAAATATTGGTACTGAAGTGGTGTCGGGGATCAGACGCAATCGTTATAGGAATGCCGAGGCGCGTTTTTGTTTCCGCATATCGCTGCAATGCATTTTGCCATTTCGCGAACACCGTAAGATCGTCGGGAATATCCCCTACGTTAAAGTGATTGAGTTGGCGGTCACTGATATTGGCAATAGCGTGCATGCGTTCTGGACCGAACGCGGCGTCATACTCCAAACTGCCATCATCGTTAACCATGGTCCGGTAAATAAACATGAGACCCGCCTTTTCAGCGATACTCATTTTTGAGAGGAGATCAGCTACCCTTGCGTCGGTTGACGCTCCGCTGTCTTCGTAGACATCCAGTTGGCCATTTTTGTTGAGGTCGCGGTACTCGATCCGTTGTTGACTATCAGTGCAGCCACTGACCAATCCACACAGCGTTATCGAAGCAAGAAGGTGCAGCCGCGACATTAATGCGTCATCGCATACAAAACGTAATTAATGCCAAAGCGATAGGCTAATGATGTATAGCGCTCGGGATACCAAGCCTCATCCGCCAATTCCCAGGCGTCTCCCAAATCAACATTGAAGTTGATGATCACCATGAGGCGACCATCGTCGTCGTAAATTCCCCGCCATGTTGGGGTATATCCATCGTGTTCAAATGTCTGGCCAAACCGCATCGCCATGATGCCGGGAATTGGTTTCGAATGATCGACGTCGAAATGCATGTTCATGATGGCGTGCTCTTCGCTAACGTCTACGATCGCTCGATCAGGAAACACCTTTTCCATCGAGCGCATGAATCCATTCCATTGTACAGAACCGTGAAAATCGTCAACAACCAGGAACCCGCCGCGTAACAGGTACTCGCGAAGACTATCTGCCTCCCGTTGCGACAACTGCCAACTGCCGACCTCTAGCGCATAAATCCATGGCCGATCGAAGAGCTGATCACTCGTTAATCGAATTGCTCGGCTTTGATCTTCAATATCGACCACGGTCAGGCGGCGAGTACCGCGAATAAAATGCATATCGGAGTCAGGCCAGTCTCGCCACGCCGTATTGCCAGGTCCGGGTAATGGTTGGTAGCCCGAGTTGAAAATAATCCGCGTAAACGCGAATTCGGCATACGAATTCAGATCAGTTGAGATTTCACCTTCACGATTCCAGCGATCCTGAGCCATCGCCGAACCAATCAATGCCATCAATACTAAGGGGAACAATTTTTTCAAATGAATCACCTTCCTCCCGTAGTTTGATCGCAAATGCGTAACCAGAGTTCCTTTATTTCGCGAGCGGATCCGGGCGAACTTGAAAATGCACCACAATCGGTTTCGAACCTTTGCCGTCTTCTTTTAGCCACGGAGTCCGTCCGCCCTCCGGCACCCAAATTCCACGACCTTTCCACCCGGCAGAAGGATCGTCGATGCGACCCTCGAAACCCTTGGTGTAAAAACCCATCGGATACGGAATACGCAAGGTCACGAACTGATCGTCAACCAACGCATGTACGCCATCGAAGAGATTGCCAGTCGCAATCGGCACGTCTTCGCCCAGACCGAGCGAATTGTGTTGATCGACCCACGTGTAATAACTCGACTCGACGCTAAACTCGGGCAAGTCAGTGAATCCTGGTCCAGGCAGATCATGCAAGGTCCATCCTTCAGGACAATGATTGCCCATTGCTGATGGACCATTCAATGGGGCCTCACACTTGCGTCGATCGAATTCTCCGAGATGACCACTTCCAAGCGATGTCCAAACCACACCATTCTTATCGATGTCTGCGCCGCGAACACCAAAACCGGGCAGTGGTGGATAGTAGACCTCTGCAAGTGCCGTTTGAGGCGGATTGTCGCCAGGCACCAGGCGAGTGATCGAACCTGGGTAGCGAAACGCGTTGGACCCCCATATTGCATCGCCACGTGGCTCAGGCATTACTGCATAAAACCCATTGGGAATGCGTGTATCCAGCGACGGGTCGGAATCCTCGCCGGGCTCGGTCCACGCATCTTGCCGGCCGTTTCCGTTTGTATCGAGTATCAACGGCGCCCATCCCTGAGAAGCTTCCGCGTCGCCTGTTGCCATAAATTTGTTTGTGTCGAGCCAGCCAACGACATCCCCGCCGCCACTCGTCCACAAAGTGTTGCTATCGTCATACGCAAATTGCAGATGATGTGTACTGAAACATGTATCAACGAATGTGTATTCGCCGGTGCTTGGATCAAGCACTGATAATTGTCGCGATGTACGTTCTTTTGGATACAACATCGCGGACGGATGCTCTGAACCTTCTTTACAAAAATCGGGATTATTAGGTCCACGTATTCTCGCAGTCAGCCATACCCTGCCCGCCTGATCCAACATTGGGTTGTGAATGTTGGATTTGCTGTCCCAAATCCGTTCACCCCCCCAATAAGGAGACGGTGCGACTACCGGTGCGTCGTTCGTCGTCGGCGTGTCTTCATCACGTACCGGCACATTAAATATGCCTGCAGAGTTTGCAACGGGATCCAAAATCGGCATTTCATCTGTGCTGAGTTCTGGCGCCCCATAAAGTTTTCCGTAACCATTGACCGTCGGATCACGACGATCCGTTCCTGATAAATCATGCATATAAAATTGTGCGCTCGACCAGTCGCGAACAGTTGCAACGACATTTCGCTCAATCCCCGTCGGTCTCTCTGGCATCGTTGCCGGTATCTCTCCAGCGGCAATTCGATCCGTCCATTCGGCCATATACTTGATCGGTAGCCCGTTCAAATTTTGAGCCGCTAGCCTAATCATTGTATTGCCAGCCTGGCCGGAGGAGATTCTTCGAATCCACGCCTCTTCCGACGACTCAATTTCGGCAAGCGCCGGCGGAATGGTACGGGTTGCTTCATTGCCCAATTGATGGCATCCGACGCAACCCATATTTTTCACCCACGTCAGATAGAAGTTCAGACCGCCATCAAGATCGGCAGCTTCGTCTTCGGTCGGCAAGTGCATCATTGAATACCAGTAAGCAGCCGGATAAGTCTTAGCCGCAGCTGCTGCGTCGGGCGCCACTGTTGCGGCAAGATTCACTGTCTCTCCAGGAATCGCTGCGGTTTTGGCGGAATCGACGAGTCCGTAGCCCCGCACCCACAACTGATAGTTAGCGTCGGGTAGATCAGGCACCAGGTATTGACCGTCGTCATCCGTCACCACAATACGGGCAAAGCGTGTCTCAAGATCGTCGGTTTCCGCGATAACCCATACGCCCGCTTCGGGCCTGTCACCGCTGGAAACAACGCCCGCGATATCGTCGCTGTCCATCGCGATTCCCTGAGTCGCAAGCTCCTCAGACGTATCGCCACACGCAGCGAGAAAGAAAATCAACACGTAAGCGGACGGTATAGATTTCATCGGACGACTCCCCGGCATTAGCTTGACTGACAGCACAGAATAACAAGCAATCGAGCAATTTCCACAGCCGACACGCTTATCAACTCAAAAAACTGGGTCAAAGCCCGAATACCGGTCAATGCTAGAATAGCCCGACCTCGTCGAATCACTCGCACGATCGTTGTTACCGAGAAAACCAACAAGAAGGGACGACTCATGACAGAGCTATCACTTCCTACGTTGGCAAATCTGGCGGAAATTGTTGGCGCCGGCTCAATTATTACTGGCCTGATTTTCGTCTGGTTCCAAATCCGACATTTCCGCGCACAACAGCGCGATGTCGTTGCCATCAACCTTATGCAAACGTTCTATGACCAGGAACTTGCGCAGGCCATCGCACTGTTGCAACCAATCCCAGATGGAGTTCGCCTTGAGGAATTACACTTGAAAGGTGATTAGTACGTTGAAGCTGCAATTACAATCACAAAATCGTTCGAAACAATGGGCCTACGGGTGTTGAAAAAATTGCCTCCATGGGTCTTGTTCTAGACCAGGCCGGCGGCATCGTCACTACCATGACGCGAAAACTACGCGTGTGGCAAAACGATAGGCGTGAAGCGCAACCGTCCTGGGGTGAGTGGTTTGTATGGTTGGGTGACCAGGCAGAAAAGAACAAACGTCAGGATGTGCCCGCGCATATTAAATATCGTGATTGGGTGGGCTGATCGAGCAAGCGATCAATCAATTTCGCGAGATTGCCGGCAACAAACTGTTCAGTATCCTGGTCATAGCCGGCCGCTCCGCCTGGGTCAGAGTCGAAGACTTGGACCCATATGAGCCCCACCAGAATCGACTCATAGATGATCGGTGCCCATCACAGTTCGTCTAACCGCTCGCGCCGTTCTCCACACGCATCTTCGAAACCAATGTCGTCGGAATGCCTTGAGACACAGGTACCTGTTGACCGTTCTTACCACAGGTCCACCCGCCTGGGTCGAAAGCCTTGTCGTCTGCAACCATAGAAATTCTCTGCAGCGTTTCTGGCCCATTTCCAGTTAACGTCATATCCCGCAATGGCGCGGTGATCTTGCCACCTTCAACCAGCCAACCGTTTTTCACATAGAACGAAAAGTCGCCTGCACCGATCGCCACTCTTCCATTGGTAATAGTCTCAGCAATGATGCCGTGATCGACAGCAGCAATAATCTCATCTTTGCGGTGCGGGCCATTTTCGATTGACGTGCACGTCATACGTGGCATGGGTACGTGCTTGAACGATTCCCGCCGGCCCGACCCCGTAACACCTAAGTCGTACGCTTCTGCTGTGATTGAATCATGGAGGTACGACTTCAAAATGCCCTTTTCAACCAAGGTGTTTTGACCGCATACGTTGCCTTCGTCGTCGTAGTTCAGGGCACCACGTTCGTTTGGAATCGTTCCATCATCGACGATCGTTACCACGGGCTCAGCGACTGCCTTTCCTAGCAGGTCCGAATAAACGCTGGCTCCCTTCAGATTAAAGTCTGCCTCGAGAGAGTGCCCGATCGCTTCATGCAACAAAATGCCACCACCGCCCGCCGCAAGAATCACCGGTAATTCAGCAGGTTCGGGCTGATGCGCATCGAACAGAATAAGCGTTCGATCGACCGCATCCGCGGCCAGTTGATCGATACGCACGTCCGTCATCGATGCAATATCCTGCCTGCCGCCAATGCTTGCATAGCCCGACTGTGTCTCGTCAAATCGCGTCGCTGAAACCTGTGTACTGACACGAATCATCGGCCGGTGATCGGTGACTATACGTCCATCGAGCGTCGCTATCATGATGCGTTCATCGACATCAGACCAAGTTGCAGCAACGTTGCTTACCGTTGGGTCTGCCGCCCGTACGCGGTTGTCGATACGTTCCAAGATCGCTTGCTTTTGATCGTTGCCGACTTCGTCCCAAGGGATTGAGGTCGAGTACAATTTGCCTGTTTCCTGAATGGCGTAAGTCGAGGGCATGATCAACTCTGCATTAGGAGTATTAGCAATTGACGCAGCCGTACGCGCGGCCGCCAGCATCGCCGGCAAACTCAACTCTTCGGTAAACGCATACCCGGTTTGACCATCGATCACGACGCGTAAGCCAACGCCCTGCACGATTTCAGTATTAGCCGCTTCAATCACGCCGCCTGTCATAGAAATCGAATTGCTGCGTTTGTGTTGAAAATACAGATCGGCACGGTCCGCGCCATTAACGGTCAACGCAGACATAATCGTCGCAATGCGTGCTTCGTCGATGCCAAACCACTGCATGAAAGGATTGACCGGAATCGGTTCCGCAGTTTGGATAGCCGGCGCCAGGCCACAACCAGCGAGAAATGCCGGCATCGTCACCACCACAGAACTCGCGGCCATTTGACCCAGAAACTTTCGTCTATTGACCACGCGCTGCGTACTCAAATAGTCAACGCCTGTCGCGCGGGTTAGCGCGCCAATGCTGAATCAACAAATAGCCAAACAACATGCCGCCGAGATGCGCAAAATTTGCGACGCCAGGAGCACGCCCACTCAATCCGAGATAGAGTTCCATAGCGCCAAACATGATTACCATGTATTTCGCCTTCATTGGAATCGGCGGAAACATGAGCATGATCATGCGGTTGGGAAATGCCATGCCATACGCGAGCAACAATCCATAAACGCCGCCTGATGCACCAACTGTTGGATAGATACCGCCCTGAATCTGCGCGACCACCAATTGAATTGCTGCGGCGCCAATGACGCAGGTCATGTAGTAGATGAAAAACCGTTGCGCCCCAAGCATCAATTCGATCTCTCGACCGAACATCCAGAGCATGAACATATTGAACGCAATATGCATGACATCACCATGCAAGAATCCGTAGGTCATGACCTGCCACATGCCGAATTCGGGATTTGGAAACGTCGCTGCAAGTGGCCACAGCGCGAAGTTCCGAAACAGAAATTGAAAAAAGTCCGGCGACTGCTGCAGAGCGAATAGCAAGCCATTGATAATGATAAGCGCGAAAATAATAGTCGGTATCGCGCTGTCGCCGACCGGGCGACGTTGATAAACGTGTTGATTCAAAACTATTGTTGCCCTTTTGTCAGATTACCAACCACCACCGCCACCGCCGCCGCCACCGCCACCAGAAAAACCACCGCCTCCGCTACCGGATGAAGACCCGGGGGGAGTGACCGATGAGCCGATAGCGCTGCTAAGACCGCTGGAAAGCCCAGAAGCATTGGAGCTTAGATCAAGATTATTCCAGGACCCGTTGTACCAGACCGGACTCCAGTCTGTATTGTTTGGACCCTTAAGTGCGGCAAAAATTCGCGTGAAGCGTTCGGACCATTGTTGCTCAACACCGAGTGCAAGCGCGAATGGCAAATACGCCTCAAACAATGCCGGCGTCTTGTCCGGCGGATTGCGTAGATTCATTTCGTCTTTTTCCGCGATTTCCAGAAACTCTCGAAATCCCTTTAGCTGATCTAGAATCTGACGACCCGGTTCGGTTGGTCGTTTCATAATAATGGCGAAGGTAACGATTGTCACAATCATCAACACGATAGTGGCGATTACGCCGAAACTTGGCCCAATAACGAGGGCGACAACACCAGAAATTATGGCGACTATAACAGCCGGCAAATTCAGCAATCCATTGGTTCTAAAATATCTTTTATAATAGTCACTCTTGAGCGATTTCTGGTGCGCGCTTTTTGCTAAGCCAATACGCTCGTAGTTGTCATCGGTCAAAGTGAGATGGCGCCCTCCGTGAAACAATGCCTCGTATAGTTCGGTCTCGCCAGTTGCAAGCGCCGGCGGACTTCCCTCGATGTCTGTTTTGTGCAATGTATGCTTATCCCCGGAGACCTTAATTTCCAGGTAACCCTTTACTGCCAGATTCACAACCGCAGCCGTCATCGTTGCGTTGTCGTAGCCCATTTTTTCTATGTAACGTAGCGATGCCGGAGAAAAGCCTTCCGGTGGCTCATACAATGTAGGTATCACGCCTGGGTCTGGGTCCTTGCCATAGTTTCGCCAAACCGGAATGTAATAACTAAGCATCGCGATTAGACCTGCAATGATGACGAGTAAATTCAGATTGTCCGATAGCAACCAAATTAATCTTTGTCTATCGGACGGCTCCACAACGAGGCCCTTGGGCCAGCTCACAACAATTGTTAAGCCTTCGTTGCGTGACAGCGCTCGAGCGGTTCTAAATTCGACGCCGCCAGATTCAGTGATCGACGACACTGAACCTTGGTCACCAGTGTCGCCAAAAGATCCAACATAGGCATCTCGTGATATTTCGCGAATGGGCGGACTAAATTCGAACGTCAAGCTAACCGACGCAGTATCGATAGGGAATTCCCACTCGTGTCCGGTCACGTTCCAGTAAAGTTCATCTGCCTCGTCAAAATACCCAAGCATCCTGCCAGCGTCGTATCGATAGACATACGTATGCTCGCCGTCGCTTAGCGTTCGGTCCGCGCTACCGAAGTAGGTCCGCACGTCGTCGCCGTTGGATTCATTGTGAAAGTCTTCGCGTTGACTGTTTCGTAATACCGATCTTGGTTCATACTGAACTTTGACCTTATTACCAAATTTGTCTTCGTAACGAACGGGATAGTCACGATAAATACCCCGCCGGATTTGATTTCCTTCGGCACGAACGCGGATAGTTTCAGTTACCTCAATCCAACCATCAGCGCGTACAAGAATATCGCTGTGATAGCTTAGGATGCGCTCGTCCGCCGACGCAGTTCCAATAAAAACCAGACACACGAAAAGTAGAAGTCGCTTCATTCAACGCTTCCTAAATCGACCAACGGCACGTTCGCTGCATCGTCGGACGTTTTCTGGAAGAACTCGCGAGTTTCGAACGAAAACCAAGTAGCAACGAAGTTACTCGGCACCGTTTCAACGCGAGTATTTAGTTGGCGTACCGATCCATTGTAAAAGCGTCGCGCAAACTGCAGGTAATTTTCAGTTCCGACAAGATCGTTTTGCAATTGGAGAAAGTTCTCACTTGCCTTTAGGTCTGGATAGTCTTCCGCAATCGCAATCAGGCGGAGAACGCCTGCGCTCAGTTCTTCCTCTTTTTGCCCGAGTTGATCCAGCTGCCCTTTCGAATTCAAGTGAACGGCTTCGGCGCGAAGCGTGATTACAGCCTCTAGTGTAGATCGCTCGTACCCGGCGTATTGGTCAACCGCAGTGACCAGGCGCGGAATCAGATCGTGGCGTCGCTGCAATTGGACATCGATATCGCTCCACGCCGAATCGACGCGATTTCGATCGCGCACCAATTTGTTATACAAGATGGCGATGAAGGTAACCATCCCGACTAATGTCAGGATAACCGCCGTCATTCCTGAATACTCACCGTGTCCCCTACTTTGACGCTACCGCTCGTAATGACTTCACAGGCGACTCCACCGCGCCAATTCGGCTGTAGCGCCTTTGTAAGACCAGGAACCTGCTCATCCATGCGCGAACACGGATCAACCTCTCTCGTCGTCTTAAGTGATACCTCGCCGATGGTGATGACACACCCGCTTGCTTGCGGCAGTTCGATACCTTCAATGAGTAAATTTGAACGACGGATGGTCCAGGGGATTTCTACGCCCAATTCGTCGCATGCGGCCTGCCAGGCGCTTGAAGCCAGAAGCGTGACCTGACGTTTGCCAGGCCTACCGCGAAAGTCACTCGCTACGCCGGATTTGAGCGTAATGTCGGCGCTTTCCAGCACTTCCATTGGCGCACGCTTTCTCTCACGTCGAGCAATACCTGCTAGCTTACCCATGTCATCTCCAAGAATCCCGGCTTGACGCTATTGTACCGGGTACTCCTGATATGTTGATAAAAACTCAAGCGGCACAACACGAAAATTTCGCCTAAAATTCTAATTCCTACATTGAGAATTTTCACTAAAAGTCGATCCGCGCTGGCCTACGGTTATTTTTACCCAATCAGGCGGATCAGGAGTCAGATACGACTCTGACCCCTAACGAGCTTGGTGTTAGTTTAGTACCAGAAAGAGAAGAAAATCTGGTAAACGTTTGCGTCAAGATGATAGAAGGGCTCAGTGCCAACGGGAGCGCCGGTCGAAATATCCCGAAACTCTTTGTAGTCGACAATCAGATGGTCCAGCGACAGCGTCACCGATCCCTTATCGAGAAAACCGGTGCCATTACTGATGAATTCGTATGCAGCACTGAATTTTAGCGACTTGCTCCTTAGCGGGCTGAGTTCCTTGTCCCTGCCCCGAAAATTGGTCGCTTCTGACCGTGAAAATAAATCCCTGAAAAAATGCGCACCGGTTTGATCGTGATAGCGAAACTTGCCCGTAAAGGTGAAATCCCGCCACGGATGTATATAGCTTAATGAGCCGGTATGGGACTCAATATTCCAGGTGTCGACAAAATAGCGGTACTGCGCCTCGATGGCGGCGCGGTACGGCAGGTAGTATTTGGTTTTGATTCCGACAGCGTTAGTTGTACGACTTCGTGGATAAAGCTCCGGCTCAAAGCTGTAGCCGACCGTTCTGCTAAGATCTAAAAACCGTATTGAGCGATACGGGTTGTTCAGAAATCCTTCGTCAGTAATGACTTCTACGTTGAGTGCTGCAATCATGTTGCGGCTTATAATCTGTGTCAAACCAATACCATAATGCTGACGTATATTGTCGCGAAAGAATGTTGGATCGTCTGTTCGGCGCACAGTGTCATCGCCGAACGAATAACTCATAGTCAGCGTCGACAAAGACCCAAACATGTCCTGACTAACGGACAATCTATAAGTGCTTGCATCGAAATCCGACTCCTCACTATTCGTGAAGCTTGCTGACAGCGTGGTGTTACCACGTAAGTAATCGGCGCCGACTGAATATTGTGTTCTTTCCTCAGTATAGGGGCTTGCGGTCGTGATGACGTCGATCGATGCAGAGCTCACCATGTCGACGTAGTAGTTGCCGGAAAGCGATAAACTTTTGCCAACGGACTTTCGCACCAAGATTGATGGACCATCAATCGTGACACCACCACCTTCATAGCGGTGATAGAGAAAGTCGGCACGGTCCTCGGGCAATACACTCGAGAAGGCACTTTGCCCCGTCAATAACGCAGCAAGGGCGAACGAAACAATCCGAACCATGTGCTTCATTGCAAAACCCCAAGCGATGCAGTTTTCGAATCCGCAGTGAATTGAAAATACTTCCGGTGCTCGCAAGATAAGGCAAGAGTGGTCGTGAAAGCGGAACGTATAGCGGCATTTGCGCCTTCGGCGCCCCGCATTTCGAGACCACTTTTAACGCCGTATTGCGGCAGTTGAAGGATATTCTCCATAAGTTCTAGTTGCAGCCGCAACCGCCCCCTGCCGTCCCCTCACCACCTCTAGCGCCCTCACGAGCTTCATAGACATGGTAAATGTAGGCACTGGATACCGGATCCATATCCAGGAACATAATGGGATCTGCCAGACGATCTCGCTCGTAAGGTTTGACCCACGGCTCGATGTTTATGCTGCTGCAGCCGGACAACACGAGAAGCGTTGCAAGGGCAGCAATTATTCGTGACTGACGTTGTTTCTTCATGCTCATTCT
The DNA here is from genome assembly GCA_018701055.1 of Woeseia sp. GTDB lineage: Bacteria > Pseudomonadota > Gammaproteobacteria > Steroidobacterales > Woeseiaceae > SZUA-117. The sequence goes on from JABIUH010000112.1 coordinate 12,728, forward strand.
CCAAGCATAACGCGGGCAAAAGCCCGCTAACCGTGATCCCTTCCTCAGAAGAACCACGTCACACCCAAGGTGCCTTCAAGATTGTGTGCCGTCTTTTCTTCACCCAACAAGTCGATATCAAATAAGTGATCACGAAAATCGACGTGCAATGCGATGGAATCGTTGAGCAGGAATCGATAGCCCGCGCCGAAATTGACGGTAAAGCGATTGTCGCCAGCAAATGAAGTCGACCCTAAGCCGGCGCTGATATATAACGCAGTGTTAAAAGCGCGCCCTTCCCCGACAAACCCCTCGCCCGGCAATACGTTGTAGCCAACGTTGAGGTTGTAGTAGGTCAACGTGCGTTCGCTCACCGACAACAGCTGTGCGCCACCGCTTAAAATCTCGAAACTCGTTAGGCCACCTTCTGACTGGCCAACGGAACCTTCGACGAAAAAACCTTCCGTAACGTGATAGGCGAGTCTCACGCCGTAGACCAAATCCGAACCAAAGTCTTCGATGCTCATGATCCCTGCGAAGGCCCCTATCTCGAAGTCCTCGGAATCAATTTCAGGCTCGCGAATCTCGCGTCTCTCAACTTCAGGCTCAATAACCTGCCCTTCTGGAATTTCAGCCGGAGGAGGCGTCTCTTCCTCGCCAAAACCAAATAGGTTTTTGGTTGCTGCACAGCCCGAAATTCCGAATGCGAACAACGGAATAAAGAGTGTGAGCTTGACCGCTCTCAATGACACTCGCTCTAAAAAAAGAAGGCGAAACCAACTTTCCATTCTTCTACTTCCTCATTGTCATCGCGGCTCGTAAATACCACATAACTTTTATACTCAGCTCTCAGGATAAATCGCCTTGACGCGTAAACGCGAAAGCCGGCGCCTGCATGAGCAACCTGGTCAGTACGGTCCTCGCCCTGAATAATGGTCGATTTCGGCTCGGTATGGATGACTCCAGTACCCAGCGTGAAAAACGGCGAAACTCTCCAATCGGGCCAGACCTCATGGGTTAAGTTAACACTGCCCATCCAACCGTTCGAAAAATTTCCCAAAATCTGTGAACCCCATACCTCTACGGAGACATTTGGGTTGATCGAATAGCCTCCATATAGCGAAATGATATTGGAACCGCCAAAATCGCCGGCCAGCACGCCTAATTCCCAACGTGAATTCGTGAAATCTTCCTGATTGGCCTCAGCAAAGACGATTTCGCTACCCGTAGTCTGAAGGGTACGCTCCATCTGGGCTCGATCGACCCAACCTTCGCTGCCATCAGGCGCACGAACCTGGAACCAATCGGTGCGACGCATGATGATTTCTATCGAATCATCGCGATCGACAACGTGAAAAACGGGGTAGCCACGACCCGGTCCGGTATGCATTTCCAGATAAGGGTCGGCCACTGTGACCGTTTTGTATTCCCCGGCGACCTGAGCAATAGCGGTGTTCGGGCTCTGGCTCATTAAGACAGCCAGCACCACGATTAACAGCGCCTTAATTGATCGGGACGTCAAAAGGATTGTTGTAGTATTGCGCTCCGACATCCAACCATTCCGCAATTAAGCGTTTCTCCGCGTTTGATAAGAACCCACTGTGTAAACCTATCGCTGAATCGAATCGACCAAAGAATTGATTCGACGCCAGGGCACCGCCCGCACTCATAGAGGGATTAACCGTCACTGGCACAAGAATGTCGTTACCGTTCGCGTCCTGCCCAATAACAACCATTCGGGCGATCAAAACCCCGTTCGCATCCAGCTCTTGCTCTTCACTCTGAAATAATAACTCACGATAGGCCTTGAAATGTTCGGGCACAAGTATGTCCAGTCCATCAGTGAGGTCAAGCTGACCGTCTGGCACTTGTGGCATGCCTGCATCGTCAACCAGTGTATGACAATTAGTACAATTATTCGTCAACGGTGCACCCGTGACCGGATCGAGTTGCTGCATTCCCGTAACCGGATCGATCACTGGACGATCTGCACCCCAAAGTGGATGAATAACCGTTTCGTAGTTGATTACAGAACGGCAGTTTGCCGCCCAACCTTGTGTGATGCAATTCTGTGACGTCGGCGCGTTGGTGGTCAGATCGACGTAGGCGTAAGTAAAACTGGGATCAACTAGTCGCCCTGTCTTCACCTCGTCCGTCCACACGTCGTCGTACACTATGTCCATTGACGGCTCGAGTGAATCGCAAGCAGCTGTTCCGCAACTGATGCGCGCTCGGACTTCCGCCATCGTTTCGCCAATATCGCCAACAAACAATGCATCTACGGTGCCGGAATTAAACGACGTACCGGCAACATCCGCACCGTCATACGCCGTGTCAAATGCATCAAAGCGACCATGCGACACGCCGCCCTGAGCGGCGTGGCAGCCTGTGCATTCGAGCAATTGACCAGGACGTAGCTGAATCCAGTTTTGGTGACGTGCGGTAATGCGTCGACCATCTCCATCAACCACGCTTATCTGCAATGCAGTGTTCGCGGGCACCTTCATCATGACTGAGCCATCGGGCTCGACCATCGAGTAACCCACTATTTCTTTCATGCCGAGCACGCGCGCCGGTCCAAATGCCTCGTCTTCAAGACCAATATCATCTTCATCGGGCAATGACACCGCTTTAACGATGCGCAAGAAGCGCGCCGGTCGCTGATCCGCCGTTGTTTGCGCGGGATCTGCCAAGGCATCAATATCTGCAACTGCCGTTCCATCGAAGTCATAAACACTACGAATGCTGATCACGGCCTCACCGTCCGCAACCAAACCCGGATCGAGCAAAAAGCGATTTTCTTCGTCAAGAATCAGAGGCGGCAGGGCTCGTGGATCGGCAGAGGCCACTTCTGTAAACATGAAGCCCTCTTCTGGCGGAACAATCGGCAATTGCGTTTCATCGCGTGGATCGTAAATCCAAATGCCGTAAATCGGATCTGCTTCGACGTACAACGGATTGATTAGATTTACATCTGAACACGGGTAGAACACCACTGGCAGTGGCGGCTGCACCGCAGGATCAACGATATCGATCAATCTGCACTGACTCCAACTTACGAGCAGGCGACCCGTGCCATCTTGAATAGGATAAACGGAGTTGTAACGTCCGCCAGGAGAAACCTCACCCGCTTCAGTATTGACGTCGACAACTGTCGCGCGTGCTTGTGCAGGACCGATCATGCCCGGGTAGTCTTTCGTCGGCTGGGTATTCTCGAGATAAGTTGGCGTATCAATGGTAATGATGTCGCCGCCACCGTTAGTGTCCGTAAACGGACGCACCAAAGCCATAATGCGGCCATCTTCAAGCTCGCGCGGCTGCGTAAATTGGATAATCTCGCCGTTAGTGCCGGTATCGTGGCTGTTCTTACCGTACAGCAGTTCGAGTTCCGAACCGTCCGGATTCATTCTGTAGAGATTGACCGAATCATTCCGGCCCGCGTGATCCCAACGACTAAATATGATTTTGCCATTCGCAAGAACCGCCGGGTCAAGATCGTGACTTTGGTTGAATGACACCTGCTCAATATTGGTTCCGTCCGCATCCATCACGTGCAGTAAAAACGCGGCCTCATTAACATCTTCGTCCTGAGCCTGAAACTGGGGTTTTCCTTCGTCAATCAAAACGGCGTTGGAACGACGTTGGCGTGTTGATGAAAAAATAATTCGGCCATCAGGAAGATAGTGCGGCGCTATGTCATGGCCACCTTCGGCCGTAAGGTCGCCTAAGACAATGCGGCGCAATGCGGTCGTTTCGAAACTGTATTCCCATATATTCCAGGTTGGCTGAGCGTCAGCATCTATATTAATGCCAAGATCGACTGGTCCACGCATTGCGAAAACGACCGAACTACCGTCGTAGTTGATTTCAACATCACGAACCGCCGCCATACCCTGCATCAAATCGCCAGTAACGTTTACTGCGGGAGAACTAGGCGATGCTCGATTCTTAACAAAAAGGTCTGCACCAAAATCAAACGTAATTTGCTCACGAACATCGGTCTGTACTAAGTCACCGTTGTCGTCCACCGGTAGTGGTGCCTTGATATAGGCAATCGGAAAATCGATTGCAACCGGGTCTGGCGTCTGACCGTTGCCGATCTGCACACCCTGGTTCGCGCCATCACAGGCGAATAACGCCACTGACGTTGCCAGAAGCACAACGCATCGCGCTCCCTTCTGAATGGATCCTTCCAATTTTTTTCGCGCTAGCATTTTCATAGCTCACCTCAACGACGAAGATTGACGTTCCGTTTCTCTCTCCGTACTGCGTATCAGATGCGCACTACTCCACTGTTACTTCACCTTGTAATAGTGGACGTCATACACAAGACATACCGTTAACGCGATCACAAATAGGATCGCGGCTGTACACCAGTTTAATAGAGGAAAATCAGCGATGTAATGTTTCGAAAGTACGACAGTCCGCAAAGTTAAATTCGACTGTGACGTTGATCACATTCGTACAACACGAGAATGACTTTTCAGGGATTGATCTTTCTCCAGTATAAAAACAAACACGAAAAAGTCATTCGATCGGTTCCACGAAAATTATTATTCATCGTATTTACTCAAGAATATTCTTCACTTTGTTCCAAATAAAAATGTCGATTCTAGTTTCTCTATAGAAATAACCGCAATTGGTACTGTGTCATACGACGTCATTCTGTCTGCCTTCCGCGACAGCGCTTTCGCCATTATTTATCAGCAACTTAAAATGTGAGCGTCAAAATATGTGCGCAAGCAACGACATTGACTTGACATATATCACGTCCTAATCGATCGACGGAAGAACCTATATCTATTTGTTTTTATTCAAATTTATCGATAAAATTTCACTCTCCTCGATTCTTGGCACAGCAATTGCTTTATATCTCGTAGAGCACGAAGTCGTGTTCTTGAGGCTTATATGCAATTGACCGGATTGTGAATGCATTCACGGCAATACATGTGAACTTGATGCGGAATGTTTCGTACTAGTCCGCCTGTTATAGCTAACAGACAGTTCAGGGAAGAAGCGCTAACAACAAGGACTTTTCGAAAAAAGCACATTCGCCAGCATGGCGTCGCCAAGGATAGGTAAAAGCAAGCGTCGGTCTTCGACGGCAACCTTTGCCCCGCAACGACTCATACAGAATGTGATGGCACTGCCAGAATTTTTGGTTCGTGATCGAATCGTATTAGCAATGAGCAGGTTTGTTATGGATAACAAAACATCGACAAGAAACAAACATGCAGACGGTCTTAATAGGGTCGGACGCTTTATTCAATTGGTAATTGCCGGGCTGCTTAGCGTTTGTTTGATAAGCGCTGCCGCTGCAGGGCCGCGCGAACAAGCTAGGCGAATCCATGATCGGTTGGCTGGAGTTCCTCCGTCAGCTGCAATATTGCAGCTGATGGAAGGTGAGGTTGACGTGGGTCAAGCCGGCACAGCATTGGATGCCGCGTTCCGCGCTATGGATAACCCGAGTTTCTACAACGTCACGTTGAAGAATTTCGCGGCACCATGGACCAATCGCGACCAAAGCGTATTTGTTCCGCTCAACGACTATATTGCGACCGTTGTCGGCATGATTCGCGACAATGAGCCGTTCAATACATTGTTCTCGGCCGATATCCTTTATATAGGCCCAGGCTCATTGCCTGGTTATTCGAATACGAACAACGATCACTACGCGACCTTGGAAAACACCAACGTCGATATGATGACGGGACTGGTCAGATCGACTCAGTCAGCCGTCACTGGCTTGCCGTCGAGCGCCGTTGCCGGTGTCTGGACGACCCGTGCAGCCGCCGAAGCCTTCTTTGTTGCCGGCACCAACCGCGCACAATTTCGCTTCACGATGCTGAATCACCTGTGTAATGACATGGAGCAGGTGCACGACGTAAGACGTGCGCCCGATCGGATTCGACAGGACGTCAGCCGCAGTCCTGGTGGAGACAGCCGTTTGTTCTTGAACAACTGTATCGGCTGCCACAGCGGTATGGATCCCATGGCCGGAGCTTTCGCCTATTACGATTTTGATGAGACCACTCAACAAATTGTCTACACGCAGGGCGCAGTTCAGCCGAAATACTTTAATAACGACACGAATTTCGAACCGGGCTATCGCACAACTGATGACTCGTGGATGAACTACTGGCGCAATGGCCAGGATCAATTTCTGGGTTGGGATACGAACCTGACAGGTACAGGGAATGGCGCC
>JABIUH010000111.1 GCA_018701055.1 Woeseia sp.
AATGTCTGCGTACCTGCTTGAAACGACCCGTGCAGCATACGGGCTGAGCGGTGCCGTCGAAGCGGACCACCGTCAGTTGGCTATTCTTGAAGACGAAGTAAACCGGACTGTCGTCCTGATTGATCGCCTTCTTAACGAACTAAGCGAAGACATTAACCGCCAGACTGCCTACGTTGCCGCCGAGCGCAGCAATCTCACGGCGCTCTCGCTGGCAATCAAAAACGGTGAGTCTTTGGGCAACAGCTTGGCCAATCGGGCCTATGCAACGGCAGCACCTATAGCAGCGGTTGGAATAAATTCTGATACAGCGCGTACTGCAGGTCGGCGACCACTGGTCGTCATTCGTTTCGACCGGCCAAACGTGTCATATCAGCAAGCTCTATATACAGCCGTTAGTCGCGTCCTGCAGCGGCGTCCGCAAGCTGGGTTCGACTTGATTGCAGTCGCGTCAGGACAAGGCAGCGCTGCTCAGGTCACCGTCGCCTCCAACAAATCCAAACGGAATGCCGAAACAGTTCTGAGATCTCTGTCCGAGATGGGATTACCACTCCAGCGGGTTCGGTTATCAGCGATGACAAGCGCTGATGCAAAATCAAATGAGGTCCACCTGTACGTTCGTTAAGTTAATTCTCGGCGGGACAACGCCGATAAAAATTTAAATTAAATCGGCTGCTACTTGGTATATAAAGTAGGAGCCGATTTTTTTTGAAGTAATGCGAATGAACAGCTGGCAACGGCGAGATATTTTCAAGGCATTAATAGCGGCACCTGTTGCCGTCACAGGCTCTTCATATGTTGTCGAAGCGGCGGATACCTTTATCCAGCAGCTTCATGCCCACGATCAATCTGAGGACATACCAATCCACGGCAAACGCCGTTCACGGCAATGGGGTATGACGGCCATTTATGGCGCTGCAGACCGTCTAAACAATAATGCGGCCTTCATTCTACCCGTAAATTATCAATCAGGCGCGCGGGTCCCAGCCGGGCAGCGCCAAAGACGCGCGCAGACTCTGAATAGCTCTTTAGCAATTCGAGCGTTTCCGTATCGCAAACGCCCACATAATCTACAGATGAAAAACCAATTTCGAGAAGCTCTGACCGGGCTAAGCTGCAAATTCGTTCACAATCTGCGGGTTTCTCAATAACCGCGTCAGCCACAGATCGTAAGACCCGGTTGAGCTCCGGGGCCAAAGCCCGCTCCTCTGCCGAGAGATATCTATTCCGCGAAGACATCGCCAGCCCATCTTCTTCCCGAATTATCGGCGCTCCAACGATCTCTACCGGAATATTCAAATCCCTGACAAGCTGACAAATGACGAGAAATTGTTGATAGTCTTTTTCGCCAAACACGGCGATATCAGGCAAGCACTGCAAAAGCAGTTTAGAGACAATGGTTGCGACACCGTCAAAATGACCGGGGCGGAACGGGCCGCAAAGGCCTGAGGTCACGCCAGTGACGGAGACAATCGTCGAAAATCCCTCAGGATAAACATCGTCGCAACCTGGGCAAAAAACCAAATCCGTGTCGGCGCCTAAAAGTTCTTTAACATCATATGCTTCGTCTGCGGGATAAGCGTCAAAATCCTCATTCTCACCAAATTGCGTTGGATTGACAAAGATACTCGCAATGACTTTATCGCAGCGAGATTTAGCCTCGGTCACCAAACTAAGATGACCGATATGAATGGCACCCATCGTCGGCACCAAGCCCACTGATTTTCCGTCACGCCGCCAGCACGCAACGACGTCTCTCAAATCTTCAACGCTACGAACGATTTTATCAGGCATTAGTGATGTATCGACGGTATTAGGCATCGAGTTTCAGATAACACAATTCAGAATGGCGGTTATATCGCTTGTCCCAATGAGACAGTTTAGATTTTGTTGTTCTTGACCTTAAAACAATGCTCAGCTGCGGGAAAGCGTCGTGCTCTTACGTCCTGTCCATAGGCTTCAGCCGCCTCACCGACGAGTGACCCGAGATCCGCATATCGTTTCACAAAGCTTGGCGTGAAATCATTGAACAATCCGACCATATCTTCTGTGACCAGAACCTGACCATCACATTCAGCAGAAGCACCGATACCGATTGTCGGCACGACAACGGAATTCGTGATTTCTCGGGCCAACGGTTCAACAACACCTTCGACGACAATTGAGAAAGCACCCGCATCGGCGATTGCCCGAGCATCAGATATTATTTTCATGGCTTCTACTCGACCTCTGCCGCGTGCACGATAACCACCCAAACTATTCACGCTTTGCGGCATAAGCCCGACATGCCCCATGACCGGAATACCGCGTGCCGCAAGAAACGCTACCGTTTCAGACATTTCGGCGCCGCCTTCTAGCTTCACGGCATCACAACCAGTTCGCTTCATCACCTTGGCGGCATTACGAAATGCTTGCGACTGGGACTCCTGATAACTACCAAACGGCATATCGACAACGACGCAGGCTTTTTCAGAACCACGGACCACAGCAGCACCATGACCAATCATCATTTCCAACGTCACACCCAACGTCGAGTCCATGCCGTAAAATACCATTCCGACAGAGTCGCCAACGATAAACAAGTCGACATGTGGATCTAGGAGTGAGGCCATAGGGGCACTGTAGGCCGTAAGCGACACTATGGGGTCGCCGCCTTTACGTTCCCTAATCTGTGGCACTGTGATGTGCCCTTTTCTGCGACCCGCCACGCTCAACGTTGATCTCCAAATTCAGTGAATGTAGGCACCATAAATGCCGTGACAC
>JABIUH010000163.1 GCA_018701055.1 Woeseia sp.
ATCAATACCCCACTCGCGGCGAGCCGTGACATTGACGAGCTCCGCTTCGTAGAACAGTCTGACGCCGAGGTAATGCACGATATCGATCGGGCATTCCTTTTGTGTCAGATCGTCGGGATTCAATCCGCGCCAGCGTACATATCCGGTCCAACCCGATAATTGAGCGAGCACGCGCGTCAAATAGTCCGTCCAGCGGGGTTCGGGAATCTGCAGCGCGTCGAGCGACTGACGGATGGCAGCTTCCGGCTCGTCTGGTAATGCGGCTACTTTCTCAGCGAAACGATCGATTCCAAGAAATGCGCCGCTCGCATCATATGCGGCAAGCTCTCGCCATGCGGCGTAGAAGCCCAAGCGCTTGTCTGGCATTTTCCAGCCGGCCATGCCCTCGTCGACAAATGATGAAACCCATTTGATTATGTGTTCATCGATGGTTGCGACGACGGATGAGCCGGTCAGCTCGTCGATCCAGTCGCTAAGTGCGCGCCGGAAAGGTAGCTCGGGGCGTCCGTAACCGCCCGTCGCTGACTCTCCATCATGATCAGAGACTCGTGGATCGACCAGGTCGAGCGCGAGTAGCGCGCTTTGCCATAGCTCGGCGAGATCAACGTCCGTCGAAGCACCAGAACGGCTCTGTGCAAGTGCGCCCGCGTTTGCAAATTGCCAGTCGAAGAGGGCCGGTTCGAGCGCATCAATGCCGTGAAGAAAGTGGATGCGCTGCACTTCAGCGGCCGTAAAGGCACGCGATGCAATTGAGATCGACGCGTCGGTCTTGGGCCCGACATGCGCGAGAGCTCGATTCACACTGCGCTCTTGAATCCGTCCCGATTGGAAGAAGCCGCGGTATTCGTCGTTCGGCAAATACCCTTCGGCTCCAAAGAGGTGTTTTGCCTCCCGAATCGCCTCATCGAAAGGCAGATGCTCGAGGCCGTGGATCGGGTTGTGATGCACGAACGATTTCATCGGCCAGAACTGCGAGACCGGTTCAACGGCCTCTTCGATCTGGTGGAGGAGTGTGCTCGTATTAGCCATCGTAAACGCTATGCTTTCAACGCAGCCAGGGGATGCTCGGATAGCGGCCGATGCCCGTCGATACCGATGATCGAGAGCTCTCGATCGCTATCCTCAAACTCTTTCTGCAGCACGTTGAGATTGGCCCTGACCGTATGGTCGACAAACTTCGTGCCGGACAAATCGATGACGACGTTCTTCGCCTCCTGGCGGCTAATTAACCGCTTGAGTGCGATCCATGTGCTGAAGACGGCCGATCGATTGACCTTGATTATCGCAGTGCCACTGCGATCGTCTTCGACGCTGAAATTGGACTTGAATAATGACCCTATCGGCGTGCCGTTCAAGACATGGATGATGGCCTTCACCAGGATGCCTATCCCGATGCCAACGAGCAGATCGGTCGCGAGGACGCCCACGATCGTTGACACAAAGACGATGAGTTGTTCACGCCCTACCTGGTACATGTGTTTGAACTCCTGAGGCGACGCCAGGCGAAAGCCCGTAAACACGAGCATCGCGGCAAGCGCCGAGAGCGGTATCCGATTAATGAGGAACGGGACGAGTGCTACAAAGGCGAGCAAAAAGATGCCGTGGAACATGTTTGCGAACCGTGTGCGCGCACCGTTATCGATATTCGCTTTGCTTCGTACGATTTCGGAAATCATCGGCAGGCCACCAACGAACGAGGCGAGCGTGTTGCCGATGCCCACAGCCAGGAGGTCTTTGTCGAGATTTGTTTTGCGGTGCCACGGATCGATTTGATCGACGGCTTGTGCGCTCAAGAGCGACTCGACACTTCCGATTAGCGAAAACATCACAATGTATTTGATGCCAACCGACGTGAATACGCCGGAGAAATCAGGGAAAGTCAGCGCGCTGAACATATCGTTCGGCACGTTCACGAGAAACTGCGGTCCGAGGGAATGGTCATGCCCTCCAAACGAAACGATTTGCTCGCGTCCAATATCGAAATACATACCGAGGGGTACCGCGATCAGTAGCACGAGCATAGGTGCTGGAATGATCTTGAGTTTCGGGTTCTTGACAAACGTGAGGCCGAACATGATCAAAAAACTGATGCCGCCAATCAGGGCAATGACCGGATTCATCTCCAGGAAATAACCGGGAATCGCTGCGAGCCGTTCCAGCGGAGCCCCCTCACCCTGGAGGCCAAGCATTATTGGAAATTGAGTGGCGATGACGAGGACACCAATCGATGCGAGCAGCCCGTGGACTGCCGATGTCGGAAAAAACTCACCAAGAATTCCCGCCTTGAAGACACCAAAGAGTATTTGAATGACACCTGCCGCGACGCCGACGCCCAACGCCAGTCGATACGCTTGAATGTCTGCGGTCACATCCGCGCCCGCGGTGAATCCGAACTCGGTAACACAACCGAGCGCGACCACAATGAGCCCGGCTGCGGGGCCTTTTATCGTCATCTCCGAGTTGCTGATGAAGGCGGACAGAATACCGCCAATAATCGCCGTGAAAACGCCCGCAATTGCGGGGTAGCCGCAAGCTAGCGAGATAGCGAGGCACAGGGGAAGTGCGATGAGGAAGACCAAAAATCCGGATAGCGCGTCGGCTTTCCAGTTTTGCCTCAGACCTTCTAGCGTTCCTTGTGGAACGTCGTCAGCAACAGTCGTCATATCACCCTTCTTATATTTCCTGAGAGATCGATATCGAATCGACCGTAAGGGCACACAATTCCTCAGTCATACGGATTCTGTCCGGATCGGCAATGGCGCTTTGGTATACGATTTTTCCCGACACTTCTCGTAGATTCAGTTAGCCTAATGAATCTGAACGTTAATAGCTTCAAAAATCTGCAGTTGAAGCGAAGCGGATCACGTGCGATTTTAAAACTCAAACCAATCCGACGACGGCAGCAATTCTCATCTTAGCGGATTGGTTGTTCAGAAAATGGGCGATTTAAAAATTAGTTCAGATTGTTTTTTTTATCGTGAATAAGTATTTATGAATTACTCTTCGTATGTAACCTGCGAGAAACCGGCTGTCAAATGAAATGAGAAATAAAAGCGATGCGGCGAAGAAAAAGACCGCCTGGACGTTTCTATCTAATCACGCTCACGTATTGATTTGTTTAGCGCGTGAACCGGATTTGGTGCTGCGAGAGGTGGCCTTGCGAGTGGGGATCACGGAGCGGGCCGTGCAGAAAATCGTGACCGATCTGGAGGAGGCCGGCGCCCTGAAGCGCAAGCGAGAAGGCCGCCGCAATCACTACTCGATCAATCGCGGGTTTCGTCTGAGGCATGCCCTTGAGGAACACGCCAAGATTGGAAGCCTCTTAGATTCCGTGGCCCGCCTGGATCTAGGGGAGTAGGAGACCGGTTTATTGGTCATTGGTGGTCGGAGGCTCTAAATAATGCTGTGGACTTTAAATCCGGATGAGGCAAGAGGTGCCTTATTTCTACAGCCACTCCAGATTGACGAAGTCTCCGCTCTCAAGAAGTTGTGTCCGCTTCTTGATCTCCTCAACCAGCTTCCATTTCCATTCCGGGGATTTGTCATTGGCCGACGGGCTGATTCGATCTCATCCAGTATCTCCTTCGCAACAGAGCCATAAGAAACCATAACTTCGGAGAAGTATTTTCTTGTCCGAGCATCCGAAATTCGTTCAGCGGCAAGTTCAATAGAATAATCGCTCACATCAATTCTTTAATGATTCCCAGGAAAAGCTGGTAGATGTAGCGCCCGTTTCCCCGATTGATTCCGGACGTTCCGCATGAAGAAAGCAGGCGACGGTGCAACGTCACTGCACCTGGGCAAGATAAACGGTAGAATGCCCCGAGGCGGCTTCAGTTTAAATAAGGGCTCGTCAGAAGCAGAAGGATTGCCACACCTGACTGACAAGAAGTAGGCAAAATGGTGGCACCCCGAAAATCTGAATACGCCTGATTTGTCGTTTAGTGCTGCCATTTTCTGAGCCCAACAATCGATCGACATCCCGACGCCACTCGCCGAGCGAGGTCGAGTCTATTGTGTGCTCGAACAATAGATTCAACTCCAGATTCCTGCACGAAAAGAAGAGTGTCTACTAGAGTATACCTAACCAGAGGGGCAGATCTTTCACGTGTTGAAAAAAACGTAGCTGTACGAATAGTGGATTCGACCGTGATTTTGATTCTTACCCTGAAGGAATTTGGTTCTTGATCAAAGATTGGGGATTGCGGCTGAGAAGCCGATATCCCAATAGATGAGATCAAGAGAGATAGGCATTGCGG
>JABIUH010000109.1 GCA_018701055.1 Woeseia sp.
AAGGGTTCCAGCCACGACCTAAGGCGGTGCTCGACATCGAAGTTAAAGAGTTAATTGCAACAGCCCGGTTGATAAACGATGACGAAAAACTCGGGACTACCGCCGATTTTCTGCTTGGCACATCAGTAACCGTGCACGATCCTGCACCGCACTGGGAACCCGAAGAACTGATTGCGAAGGCAGATGCTGGTGCGCATTTCGTGATCACTCAGCTTTGTTTTGATATCGACATACTGCGTCGCTATGTGGAGTGCCTGATTGCAAAAAAACTCTTGCATCGCGTGAGTTTAATCGTAAGCACGGCGGTGCTCGATTCGGCCGACCTGGCAATCTGGTTGCGTGACAATCGGCGTCACGCGATCGTGCCGCCGCACCTCATCGAGCGCATGCAGGATGCAACCGATCCGGTAGCGGAGGGGCGGGTGTTAGGCAGCGAATTCGTGCGTGAGATTGCAAACATTGCTGGCGTTGCCGGTGTGAATTTCACCGCAGGCACCGAACTATCGATGATCCCGCGCATATTGACCGATGTGAGCGCGGAGCGCGCGTAGCCGCGAATCCACATCGTAACAGCGGTTAGCCCCACGATTTAATTTTCTTGCGTAGGCAGCGAGGCTTGTTCAATCGGGCGTCCTTGGTTAATACTGCCAGGTCGCCGAAATTAGTTGGCGGTACTTGGAGTAAGACGACTTGGATTCCAGTCAAAATCAACGACAGATGTTTGATCGTGCACTAGCGTTCCTGAAGAACGGCGATGCTGAAATGGCGGAACAACTCTGTTGCGATATTTTGCTGGACTATCCCAAAGATGCCAACGTTCTTTGTCTTTCAGGGCGCGCACTAATCAAACTCGGTCGCCATGCAGATGCCGAAGAGCGTCTCAGAGACGCTGCTTCGATTTATCCGACTTTTCCGCGACCGCATGTTTATCTGGGCGAAATGTTTCTTGCACAGGGAAAATTTGAAAACGCGATTAAAGAGTTTCGTCGCGCCGTTGAGCTTGGCGACACCGATTCAAATACGCGTATCAAACTGGGCCGGGCATTGACCATGCATGGTGATGGTGACAGCGCACGAGAAGCGCTAAGCGAATCGATGCAACTTAGTCCCGATCGTCAAATGCTGATTAAGGCGTTCGAACTCGAGAACACGGGTAAAGAACAAGAGGCAGAAAAAATCTATCGGAATATGCTCGCACGCGATGCCGAAAACGTCGAAGCCATGCGACTCCTGGCGGGTATCGCGACTAAGCAAAACCAGCACCGTAACGCGGAAACCTTATTGAATCGTGTGATCGAACTGGCCCCCGATTTCGGCAAAGCTTTGGCGAATCTGGTGGTGAATCAACTCGAGCAAGAGAAAGTCACCGCGGCACTTGGAACAGCCAAACGTCTGACTCGCGTGGCGGCAGACAATCCTGACTCACATTTGTACCTCGGGAGTGCGTACTCTGCTGCCGCACTCTACAAAGAAGCAATCGATGCCTACAAAAAGGCATTGCGACTAGCGCCAACACATCCAGGTGCTTTAGCGGGAATTGCACATAGTTACCGAACAATCGGGCGTAAGGAAGACGCGATCAAGTTTTATCGAAAGTGTATTGATACCAATCCGTTTTTTACTGAGACGTACTGGAGTCTCGCGAACCTCAAGACGTTTCGTTTTACGGACACTGAATTCCAGACGATGGAGGAAATGGTTAAACACCCGGATATTTCGGACGAATCGCAAGTGCATTTGTACAACGCGTTGGGGCTGGAGCACGAAAACCGCGAGAATTATGATCGTGCCTTTGAGTGTTTCGCAAAATGTAATGCGGTGCGACGTCGTCAGGAGTACTACGATCCGGCGGAAACGGAAATGGTGCACGATGACATTGTCGAAATTGTGACCGAGAAATTCGTGAATCAGCCGACCGCCGATGTGGGATACGCTGCGGCGCCGATTTTTATCATCGGGCTACCGCGCTCAGGCTCAACCTTGCTTGAGCAAATATTGGCGAGTCATAGCATGGTTGAGGGAACTCACGAGTTGAGTGACCTCGGTCGGGTCATCAACCAACTTCCTCGACTCATCAAGAAGAATGAGCGCTACCCCAAATCCTTGCTCGATCTGGATGTACAGAAAATTGGACAAATGGGTCAGGCCTATATGGAGCGTACGAGTCAGTATCGCTCTGGAAGCCCGTTTTTCACGGACAAGAACCCAAACAACTTCGCCCATGTTGGCTTGGTTCATCTCATCTTGCCGCAAGCGATTTTTATTAACGCACGCCGTCACCCACTCGACAGTTGCCTCGGTAGTTTCAAACAGCTATTCGCGAAGGGGCAGACCTTTAGCTACGACCTGGCCGAATTGGGCGACTACTATGTGCAGTACTGTCGTCTAATGGATCATTGGAACAACGTATTACCGGGTAAGGTTTTGGATGTACACTACGAAGATGTTGTCGCTGACCTTGATACGCAGGTGCATCGAATTCTTGATCATTGCGGTCTTCCCTTCGAGGAGCAGTGCCTCACATTTCACGAAACGGATCGTGCCGTCAAAACGGCGAGCTCCGAACAGGTACGCCAACCCATTTACAGCACATCGGTAAATTTGTGGCGCAATTACGAGTCGCACCTGGACCCGGTCATCGATATCCTTGCGCCTCTATTGCGCAAAATGTCTGCCCAAGAACTACCGGACAAGTTAGCCGAAAATAAAGTGCCTTGCACGCGCGGGCTTTGACGTAACAATAGGTTACGGCACTTAGTGGTTGGTATTCACGAGGGCCAAAATAATCGCGACCGACCTGAAAACGTAACCCTTTGATTAATAAATTATTAAGAGACCTTTCGGCAGAGCAATACCTAAGCGATAAGCGCCAGCCTATTAGTTACGCTAGAAAGTATTGCGCGTCTCGCCCAGCCTTACCATCGTACTAACTGTGGTCAGCTTGAAATTGGTCAGCATCCCGCCTACATTGGACTTACTCGGCCAAAAAAGCTCACTTAGAAGCGTTACTGGCCGACGCCACTCACGGCGATAACAGGTAGTGCAACGTGCACAGTCGGGGATTAAAAATGTCTGCAAACCAAGGACTCGCTTTAACACCAATCGCAGCTGCCATTTCCGCTGTATTGGCACCTACTGGACTAGTCCAGGCGCAAGAAGATGGTTCGTCGTCGTCTTCCATCGAAGAGATCGTGGTTACCTCGCGTAAACGCGAGGAGAATCTACAGGATATTCCAGCCAGCATTCAGGCTATTCCGCAGATCATGCTGGAAAAAATGGGCGCGAACGGAATTGAGGATTACACTCGTTTTATTCCCTCTGTCAATGTTGTCAGTTATACGCCAGGCAGCTCCGACATCATCTTCCGCGGTATTAACAGTGGCTCAATCGGTACCGGGCAAGCGCCGGCATCGTTGTACTTTGACGAATTGCCGCTGACTACGACCGGTGATCAGCCCGAAGTTCGCATGGTTGATATCAATCGGATTGAGGCGCTCGCCGGGCCGCAGGGCACCTTGTATGGTGGCTCCGCTCAAGCGGGTACCTTACGGGTCATTACGAATGAGCCAGACGTCACGCAATTTGAAGGCATCGGTTCATTAACATTGAAAACGGGTTCGGAGTCCGCAACCAGCCATGAAGTCACCGGCGTTCTGAATCTGCCATTCGGTGATGGCAAAGCGGCATTGCGGCTCGTTGGATTTACCGCGAGAGATGGTGGATTTATCGATAACGTGTACGGACATACCCCCGATACACACGCGACCAGTGGCTGGATTCCGGCCACCTGGGGCGTCGAAGACAATGCAGATGTTGTTGAAGATGATTGGAATGGTGTTGATTTCAACGGCGGCCGAGTTGCGTTAAAGGTTGATTTCAATGACACCTGGACCGGTACGCTGGGTTACAACTACCAAAAGACGGAAGCCGATGCGGGCACCGGCAATCACTACGATCCATTTGTCGGCGATTTGCAGGTCGTTAAATTCAATGATGGTTTCCGCAATCAGGATTGGGACGCATGGAACCTGACCTTCGAGGGTGACCTTGGTTGGGCGCAACTCGTTTCCGCCACTTCGTTTTTTGAGACCACTGCAGAAACGACAGAAGATGCGACCGTTTACATTAAAAACTATCAGCGTTGGGCATGTCTCTATCAATGGGATCCCGCGGTATACACCGGTTATTTCGTTGATCCGAGCACTGGCGCTGCGCTCTACTATCCGCGTTATTGCTTCGGCAATACCAGTTTGGATGATGTGGAACAGGTACAACATTTCAGTCAGTCCAAAGACAAGTTCGCACAAGAAATTAGGTTATCGGGCGGCGATGACGATTTGAACTGGATTGTCGGATTGTTCTACGAAACCACTAACGACGATTGGAACTCACCGTGGGGTGACCCAACCAATTTTGATTACCAGGATTCCGTTGCGTTGGCGTATTGGGAAAGTACATTCGGCACCGGATTCGCACCAGAAGCTCAGTGGGGCTGGGAATCTATTTCCCGCGTTAAGTGGGAGCAAAAAGCAGTCTTCGGTGAAATGACCTGGAATATTAATGATCAATGGTCGACCACGCTCGGCGGACGATATTTCGACCGCCAGATGGACAGCGAGTACCTTGTTGAAAATCCGAATACGGTAATATCGACCCCTGACCTTATCGCACAGGGCGGACCATCATTCACCAAAGGTGGCAGTAAAGAGCTTGTGCCCAAGATTAGTTTTTCGTATAGCCCATCCGATGACAAGATGATGTATGTCTTGTACAGCGAGGGATTCCGACCGGGTGGTACCAACCGTGGTCGAGGAAATCCCGTACTGCCGGTTGTGTTTGATGCCGATAAACTCGAAAATTTCGAGGTTGGCGCCAAGACTCGCTGGATGGAAGGACGCTTGCAGGTTAATTTGACCTATTACGACATGGGCTGGAAGGACTATCAGCTGCGTGTACTCGATCCGAGTTATGGCGCACCGGTTGCTCCTGGCGAGCCGCCCAATCCGTGGCAACAAGTCATCGCCAACGTAGGTGACGCCCAAGCCACTGGGCTACAGGTTGAGGTAGATTTCGCTGCGTCTGAACTCGTCACCGTCGGAATGAACGTCGTTACCCAAGACTCCAAGACAGCGACTGATGTCAGCACGGATACCAATCCTGCAACGATCGAAATACCGGCAAATACTCGCCTACCGCTTGCGGTTGAGTTTAAGGCGTCCGGTTGGATCGATGTGAATTGGGAAACTAATTTTATACAGGGACAAGCATTCGCCAGATTGCAGGTGTCACACACCGGTGATTCGGTGAATCAAATCGCACCGTCTAGCACCGGAGCTGATCCACAGTACATCAACGAGCCCTATACGATTGCCGATCTACGTTTCGGACTAATCACCGATTCGGAATGGCAATTTGATGTATTCGTTAGCAATATCACTGACGAGCGCGCGCAATACAATCAGGGCGGGTACTCCGAGTTGCTCTTCTCAAGTGTCCAGGATGGTCGTACGAACTGGTCGCGCGTCTGGACCAATCGACCGCGTGAATATGGTTTGAAGATATCCAAACGCTGGGGTGAATAGAACGCGAATAGGTTAGAGAAAAGGCCCCGGTTTCGGGGCCTTTTTTATGGGTACGCTAAAGATCAATGTGTATTAACCACTGCGTAATTATTGGCTGCGTGGGCACATTGGGGGTGAGAGTAATACTCTGACCGAGTCTCGCTCGAGCTTCAACGTGAAACATCGATTTACGTAAAAAATCTCAGCGACACTAGCCCGATGATTCAGGCACTCGCTCAAGAACCGTCGACGGCATGTAGTCAAAAATAAACGTGATTCGATCCTCGTCACTTTTGTTCATGACGCTATGCTTGCGTTGATTATTTATTTCGTACGCCTCGCCTAATTTAAATTGATACGGCTGACCGTCAATCATAAAGCGTACCCGAGGGTGCGTGGTGATTGGCACATGAATTCGATGCGCCGCCGAAAACGACGGGTGCTTGTCACGGTGTGGCGATATTTTTCCACCTGAGAGCAGCTTTGCTGCCATCGCACGAATTACTGTCCCGCCAGGCGGATATCGTGACAATATTATAGCCTCCATGAGCGGAATCGCGACATCCGCGATGCGGGCCCAGCCAGGCTCGCGGCGTACCTCACTATTAGGCCAATTTTCGCCGTGCGTAAATACCATGACAATTGATTGTGTGTCGTTATGCACATCAAATTGTTGCTGACGATATTCGTCTTCATGCCAGGCGAGCTCATCCTGATCCAAAATGCAGTCGCGCAGCGCTGTTGCGTCAAACTCACCAAGTTCGCGTAGGGGCGTATCAATATCCATAACATCCAATTCTAATCACTGTTAGTCGCCGAATCGACATAAATCGGCCAATGCGCGAGGCACTGCGCGCAGCCTCTCGCCACCCGCTGCCGCAGTGAGTTGTCATCGACCCGAGCGAGACGATGATTGTGGTCGCCGGAACGCTCCAGTAGAGTGCTAATGGTTATCGGACTAGGGCAATTCTATGTCTTTTCATTTTTTCGGTTTTTGGATAACCCTGTTGTTGAGTGCAACTTCTATGGCAGAGCAGCAATACGTCAATATTGGCGACCTTGAGATGCGCTCAGGGGAAGTATTGGAGAACTGTAGTGTTGGTTACCGCACCTATGGCGAGCTTAACGCTGACAAGTCCAACGTTTTGGTTTTCCCTACCTGGTTCACTGGCACCACTGAGATTTTGGAAGAATTTGAGAAGATTGGTCCGGGAAAGTTAGCGGACACCTCCAGGTACTTCGTCATCGCTATTGACGCGCTTGGAAACAGCGTGTCATCGTCGCCGTCTAATACGGAAAACTTTCCGCATCTATCGACAGTGGATATGGTTCAGTCGCAATACCGATTGCTGACTGAACATTTCAATCTAACCCACGTTAATTCGGTACTGGGCATTTCGATGGGGGGTATGCAAGCCTTTCGTTGGCTAGAGATGTATCCCAATTTCATGGACGCCGTCATCCCAATTGATGCGTCACCGAAAATGACTTCATACGATTTACTTCAATGGAACACGCATGGTGATGTTGCTCGCAAGATGGTAGCCAGCGGGCATAGTGACGCGGAAACTCTGGGATTGATCTCTGACATCAGCCTGCTTACCTTATTCACGCCCGAGTACTTCGTTGATCAGGTATCGCCTGACAATTTGGCAGACTTCTTAGATGAGCAAAAACAGGGATATCTGAAATTGACTGTAGCTGACTACCTCGCGCAGTCGGAAGCAATGATCGGACATGATGTTTTTGATAAGAACGGAGATTTTCCAATTAAGGAGGAATCGGCGCCAAGAGTTTTAGTGATCGGAGTGCCCACGGATCACATGGTTAACCAAACTCTTGCGAGGGAGGTCGCAGCTCAAATCGGTGCCGAATACTTATCAGTCAATAATTATTGTGGTCATCTCGGAACGACCTGCGACGAGACTATCGTGGTCGCAAAAGTTGCTGAATTCTTAAGCGCCGAATAGGCCCCGACCAATCGAACTTGTCAGTCTAATTGGTGCTCACCGCGGTGGAGAATAAACGACACAATTCCGGTTCAGGCGCGTCAGTTGCCTCCGCAACATCACCGAAGGTCATGACCTGATTGCCTGACTCTTTGAAAGCGGGCCAAGTCGGCAATCCATCACCATTTGGATCGCCCGATTTGGCAAACTGAGTCCAGTACGAAACGGTTTGCTTGGTCAGGCGGTGATCAATCTCATTGGTCGACATCCACGAGCCGTGGGTGCCGAAGACATATGGCAGCTCTGCGCCGTGGTAGGCACGCACCTTTGCACCGCCCGCGCCTGCTCTGATTCGAGTGAAGTGGTAGACCCACGCGTTGTCGTAAAGCGCTGCCATGAACTGGGATGGACACAACATTGTCTCACCGGTCGACACTCGATCAATGGCCCGTCGAAAATCGGTTTCTGTGGCAACCGCGGCCAGGGCCTCAGGTGAATTCAGGTATGCAGAATCGGCGACTGTTTGGCGTACCGCTTCAATACCAGCGTCATCTGGGGCCCGGTCGTACCATTCGTCGCCATTGCTACCGATGATAAACGGGACGTCGGCCAGTCTTTCGGAATTGACGGTTTCCCATATTGATTCGGTGAGTAACTGGCCATCGACAGCAGGCGCATGGTAGTAGCTTGAATTATGTTCCTCGAATTTCTCGAGCACCTCGGCAGCGGGCACTGCTTTCAATTTCTGCAACGCACCTGGTCCTTCGAAGCCAAAAATTTCTGCTGTCCTAACGCCACGCTGTTGTTCGCCTTTGAGCGTCCGTGATCCACGGGACCCTATGCCGAAGCCCGCGTTACTCTGCATTATCCCTCCGTGAAACAGGCCATTTGCCTTCTCTGACGCCATTAACGCGAGTACATCTTGCGCGC
>JABIUH010000108.1 GCA_018701055.1 Woeseia sp.
CAATCTAATAGACCTGGCGTGGCAAGAGATTTTTTCAGGTTATCAGGCCGCGCACCCGGAGTTGGCAGCAGAATTAGCGCGCCGCATGCAGGGCGACCTACCGGCCAATTGGAATGATCTCGCTGACAAGGTGGTTGCAGAAATAGATGCCGCCGGGGCCGATATGGCCACCCGCAAAGCATCGTTAGTCGCGTTAAATGCTTTTGCGCCGGCACTGCCCGAGATGATCGGCGGGTCTGCTGATCTGACCGGTTCCAACCTAACCAAACATGCCGGTTCGACGGTTATATCCGCGGATGATGCATCGGGTAACTATATTTACTTCGGCGTCCGTGAATTCGGAATGTCCGCGATGGGCAATGGCTTAGGATTGCACGGTGGCGTATTGCCCTATTCAGGCACGTTTCTGACTTTTTCTGACTATTCAAGAAACGCGCTGCGCATGGCAGCTCTAATGGAGTTGCAAAACGTGTTCGTGTTTACTCACGATTCGATTGGACTCGGCGAAGACGGTCCAACGCATCAGCCGGTTGAGCATACGGCGAGCCTTCGTATTATGCCCAACATGAGTGTTTGGCGACCCTGCGACACGGTAGAGACAGCAGTTGCCTGGCGTTTTGCATTGGAACGTCGAGATGGTCCGACAAGTCTGATTCTGACCCGACAGGGCTTGCCGCATCAGAATCGTTCGGCCGCTCAAATCGCAGCGATCCGCAGCGGTGGCTACGTCCTTAAAGATTGTGACGGAACGCCTGACATCGTATTAATTGCGACGGGGTCGGAAATCGCGCTGGCGGTCGGCGCTGCGGATGAATTAATCCAAGAAGGCATAAAGGCACGAGTTGTCTCAATGCCTTGCGCGGACGCTTTCGATTCCCAAAGCGCGGCATACCGCGACTCAGTGTTACCGCAAAGTGTGGTGGCGAGAGTCGCGATCGAGGCTGGCGTTACCGATGGGTGGTGGCGTTATGTTGGAACACAGGGTCGCGTTATTGGGCTGGATCGGTTTGGCGCGTCAGCGCCTGCGGATATTCTGTTCGAGCACTTTGGGTTTTCAGTTGCCAACGTATTAAAAATTGCCAGAGAAACTCTGGCGTAACTATTATATCCGGCGTGCCGGACTAGAAAGCAGGAGATTGTAATGACTATCAAAGTCGGAATTAACGGTTACGGCCGCATTGGACGCAACATGTTGCGCGCACTTTATGAGAGCGGCAAACGCTCAGAAATCGAAATTGTAGCGGTTAATGATTTGGGTGATGCCAATACGAATGCGTTACTAACGCGACGCGATACTGCACATGGAAAATTTCCGGGTACCGTAGAGGTCGATGGTGATTACATGATCGTAAATGGTGATCGAATTCGGGTTCTGGCTGAACGCGATCCCGCGAAATTACCGTGGGGCGAACTTGGCGTTGAAGTCGTTTACGAATCGACGGGATTTTTCCGTACCCGTGACACTGCTGGCAAACATATCGAAGCGGGCGCGAAGAAAGTCATCATTTCTGCGCCCGGCGGCGCCGATATTGATCGCACGATTGTTTATGGTGTCAACCACGACACGCTTAGGGCAAGCGACACGATTATTTCCAATGCGTCGTGCACAACCAACTGTCTGGCGCCTCTGGTCAAACCACTAAACGATAAGATCGGTTTGGAACATGGCCTCATGACGACCATTCACGCGTATACGAACGACCAGGTTTTGACGGACGTTTTCCATACGGACTTGCGTCGTGCGCGCTCAGCAACCATGTCGCAGATTCCGACCAAGACTGGCGCTGCAGCCGCGGTTGGTCTCGTTTTGCCGGAACTCAACGGTAAACTGGACGGCTTTTCGATGCGCGTGCCAACCATTAACGTGTCTGCCGTTGACTTAAATTTTGTCGCCAGCCGTGATACCAGTGTTGAGGAAGTTAATGCGGTCATGAAAGAAGCATCTGAAGGGGCGCTTAGCGGAATTTTGGCGTACAACGAGGAGCCGCTTGTTTCAATTGACTTCAATCACGATCCCGCATCCTCTACTTTTGATGCCGGATTGACTAAAGTGATGCAAGGCAATCTGGTGAAAGTTATTGCTTGGTATGACAACGAATGGGGCTTCTCCAATCGCATGCTGGATACCACCATCGCCTTGTACAACGCGAAGTAGAATCTCTAGAACCACCAACCTGACATGACCGTTCTCAACATGAGCGAGGTAGATCTCGCTGGTAAACGTGTATTGATCCGTGAGGATCTGAATGTGCCTATTGCCGACGGCGAAGTGAGCAGTGATGTGCGGATTCGTGCGGCAATACCGTCGATTCGTGCGGCGGTCGAGGCAGGTGCGGCGGTCATGTTGATGTCGCACCTCGGTCGACCGACAGAAGGTCAACCGGAAGCAAAGTTTTCGCTTGCACCCGTCGCCGCGCGCTTAAGCGAACTGCTGGGTCAGTCGGTCGAACTTTGCACAGACTGGATCAACGGGGTTGAGGTCGCAACAAGTCAGATCGTATTGCTTGAGAATGTTCGATTCCTGGCGGGCGAAAAAGCCTGTGATGATGAGTTATCGAAGCGTATGGCGTCTCTCTGCGATGTTTTCGTTATGGATGCGTTCGGCACGGCACATCGCGCGCATGCGAGTACTTACGGCGTTGCAAAATATGCACCTGTCGCCTGCGCTGGTCCATTATTGTCCCGTGAACTTACCGCATTGGCAAAGGCCTTGGACAATCCTGCCCGACCGATGGTGGCGATTGTCGGTGGGTCGAAAGTATCAACAAAGTTAACGGTTCTCGACGCGTTGGCGAATATCGTCGATCAGCTGATTGTGGGTGGTGGGATTGCGAACACATTTATTGCGGCCGCCGGCAACCCGGTGGGCAAGTCGCTTTACGAGCCGGACATGCTGGATATCGCGGTCGGCCTTTCTAATAACACTGTTGATCGAGCAGACATTCCGATGCCAACAGATGTTGTCGTTGCTAAGGAGTTTTCGGCCAGTGCGGCCGCCACCGTTCGATCGATAAGTGATGTTGCGGACGACGACTTAATACTCGATATTGGCCCCGAAACTGCCGCGAATTTTGCAACCATTTTGCAAACGGCAGGAACGATAATTTGGAATGGTCCGGTCGGCGTTTTCGAGATTGACCAATTCGGCGCGGGCACGGAGGTCATTGCACGTGCGATAGCCAACAGTGCGGCATTTTCAGTCGCAGGTGGGGGTGACACACTTGCGGCCATTGATAAGTATGGCATTGCTGATGATGTGTCCTACATTTCGACCGGTGGCGGCGCCTTCTTGGAATTCGTCGAAGGCAAGAAATTGCCCGCGGTCGAAATGCTTGAAAATCGCGCATCTCAACTCTGATAGTGACTTTTTGTAATAAACGCCAGCATCCAGCAGTCTGAAACGAGTTGGAATAGTGTGCAAATTTGGCAGGCTATCAAAGCCCGTCAACTGTAATTACGTCAATATCTCTAAGCGGACCACGGCCCGGTAATCGCCAGTGTGATGCCGTTGACCTGAATGTTCACAAACATAATGTTGCCGTCTGGAGAAAAACACGCGCCGGCGAGTTCCGATCGACTATGTGCGTTGTCAGCAATGGGATATTGGTATCCGTCCGGTCGAATTCCGACCAAACCGCAATGCTCTGCAGTATCTTCGCAAACAACAAGATCACCCCACGGACTCATGACAATATTGTCAGCATGGCGTAATACACTGTCGGTACTTGATTGTGCCAGCAGCTTAATTTTGCCGGGTTTGCTCCGTTCATCCGAATTGCCCTCAGCCGGACTTGGCACGTAACTGAAAACTTGCCCTAAACGTTGTGGACCGCCGATCGTTGCTGTCATTACGATTTCGCCATCTGCATAGCAAACACCTTCACCACGAGCAAACACGGCAGCGCCCATCTCAGCGCCACGCAATCGAAGATCATTGTTTGCCACGTCGGGCTCTTCAAGATCGACCCATCGTGTTTCGAACCAGGTGCCAACCGGCATGGCATTGGGATCGCTCCAGTTACGGGTATCAAACTTGTCGCGCTCCTTGATGCCGAGCGCCTGTAAACGGCCACCTTCGTGTAGTTTTCCCGGGACGTTCGGGAGATAGCGGTATAAAAGCCCGCGGTGCTGGTCTTCCGTCAAGTAGACGATGCCAGTCACTGGATCTACCGCGGCAGCCTCATGTTCGAATCGTCCCATCTGAGTCAACGGAACAGGCTCAACCGCTTCCATATCATGTGCTGAAACTTCGAAAATATAGCCGTGCTTTTTTTCCCTGTGCACGACATGCCCACGCTGAAAAGATGTGCCTGGATCGATAAAGCACTCTTCGCAACTCAGCCAGCTGCCCCACGGCGTCGGTCCGCCCGCGCAATTGACTTCAGTGCCGAGCAAGCTCATATGCATGTGTGTTCGCTCACGCGAGCGCGGATCATAGTGAATCGTCGTGGTGCCGCCTAATCCGGGCGTTTTTCCCGAACCATTGTCGTACAGCGGACGCTTACCGAGTTCCCCCAGTCTTTCCGCCCGTTGGCCGAACGCACCACTGGGTGATTGGTGTGCATATATTTCATGATTACAGACGAGGATGATCTGGCCGGCTTTACCCACGAATGCCGCCATGCCATCTTGAAAGCCAGGTACGACGAGACCATCGTCCATCTCTTCACCTTTCCGGGCGACGACCGTGTACTGCCAGCCTTGCGGTAAATCAATGATGCCGTCTGGATCGGGTTTTAATGGGCTGTCATTCGATTGCGCAAGCGTGTTGATCGGAGCAGCGCTTGCGACGGCTAGCGACTGCATAAAGCGGCGGCGATTGATCATTGCAATTTGCTTCCCTACCTGGGCGAATACCTGAGTCCAGCATAACGGTTTTTAGGTTGAGTAGCAGTCCCCAATTGCAACAGCAGCATCAGTTTGGTTGTGCAATAATCCTGTCATGAATAAAAGAACTAAAATTGTCGCAACGCTTGGGCCTTCAACGGATGCGCCCGAAACACTCGGTGGAATGATCGATGCCGGAATGGACCTTGCCAGATTCAATTTCTCGCACGGAAATCAAGCTGAGCAGCAAAAGCGTTTGAATAATCTACGCGAGGTGGCCGCGGCAAAAGGTCGTTTCATTGGCGTCATCGGCGATTTGCAAGGACCCAAAATTCGTATTCGCCGCTTTGAAAACGGTAGCGTAATGCTTGCCACAGGAAGTGAGTTTTTTCTTGATTCGACACTCGCCGATCTTGCTGGCAATGAGCACGGTGTTGGCGTTGCCTACGAAGACTTATACAAAGACGTTAGTGCCGGTGACCTCTTGCTGTTGAACGACGGACAGATAACGCTGAAGGTTGACGGCACCGATGGCGCGCGGATCCATTGTATCGTCGTGTTCGGTGGCGTCCTTTCTGATCACAAAGGAATCAATCGAGAAGGCGGCGGATTGTCCGCGCCGGCGCTAACTGATAAGGATCGTGAAGATATTCAGTTTGCCGCAAAGGTCGGAATGGATTATATCGCAGTTTCGTTTGTGCGCAGCGCAGCTGATGTAATCGAAGCTCGCAGATTGCTGCAGCAGGCGGGCGGTACCGGTAAAGTCATCGCCAAGATTGAAAGAACCGAAGCAATTGACTGTATTGATTCCATCATCGACGCTTCCGACGCCATTATGGTCGCACGCGGCGATCTCGGTGTGGAAATGGGTTATGCGGAGCTGACTGGCATGCAAAAAAGCATAATCCGCCGCACGCGTCGCAAGAACAAAGTAGTCATCACGGCAACGCAAATGATGGAGTCGATGATCAACAATCCGATTCCGACTCGCGCCGAAGTTTCTGACGTTGCGAATGCTGTCATGGATGGTACGGACGCGGTAATGCTGTCGGGCGAAACAGCAGTGGGTAATTACCCGGTGGAAGTGACCATCGCGATGAGCGATGTCTGCATTGGAGCAGAGAAACATTCGCTCGCGAAGGGGCGTACTACGCATCGAATGGATGATCGATTTCAGGAAGTCGACGAAGCGATCGCAATGGCGGTTATGTACACCGCTAATCATTTGAATGTTAGAGCAATTATTGCGCTAACCGAGTCAGGTTCAACCACTTTGTGGATGTCCCGCATTCGCTCAGATATTCCGATTTATGCCTTCACGCCGCATGATACGACTGGCCGCTGCGTCACGCTTTATCGCGGTGTGTATCCCGTATCATTTCGCATCGAGCAACCTGACAAAGTTAAATTGCATCGCGATATTTTTTCAACATTGTTGTCGAATCGTCTTGTCGAAGACGGTGATCTCGTCATCTTTACCAAGGGCGATCTAAGCGGTGTTTCCAGTGGTACGAACACAATGCAGATCGTCGAGGTCAGCGCTGCCATCTGAACCTTCCGGGCAGGAAATCGTATGAAACGAGTTTTGACCAGGTTGTTGCTGGTCGTGGTGGCCGTTGTTTGCGCTGTCGCGATCGGCGCTTATTGGTTACTAAGCAGGAGTTTGCCGCAGATTGACGGCGTTGTTGCTGACAACAACATAAGTGCTGACGTAACGATTGATCGAGATCAAAGTGGCATACCAACGATTGTCGCCGAGAATAGGGCTGACCTGGCGTACGGCACCGGGTTTGTCCACGGTCAGGATCGCTTCTTTCAAATGGATTTGACGCGGCGAAATGCTGCCGGAGAGTTATCTGAAGTTGTTGGGGCGGCCGCGTTACCCATTGATCGGAGACATCGATTTCATCGCTTCCGGAGCCGGGCCGACTTGGCGTTGAGCCGCCTAAGTGTTGTAGAAAGTCAGGTATTGCAGGCTTACGTTGATGGCGTCAATGCGGGGTTGCAGTCGCTAGGCACTAAGCCATTCGAGTATTTCCTACTCGGAGTTGAGCCCCAGCCGTGGCAGAAAACCGATTCACTTTTAGCCGTGTACACCATGTTTATGGAGCTTAACGATGAAACTGCGGCACGCGACATCGGTCGCGGTTTGTCGCAACGCTCACTGCCAGCGAGTGCATTCGCGTGGCTATACCCAATGGGAAGCAAATGGGACGCGCCTAATGTTGGTAACCCTGCGGCGGTCATTGCGATGCCTGATCCGTCCGATTTTTCGCTCAACAATATTGCGATAGCTGATCTTGCCAGGTCCGCTCGGGAATGGCGGGAACCTTTGATTCCCGGCAGTAACAATTGGGCAGTGTCGGGTCGTCTGACAAAATCAGGTCGAGCGATCGTTGCCAATGATATGCACCTGGGTATTACTGTGCCCAATGTGTTTTACCGTGCGCGTATGCGAGTGAGTGGAGCGAACGAGCTCGACTTGAACGGAGTCACGTTGCCAGGCACGCCTATTGTAGTTGCCGGCAGCAACGGACATGTAGCTTGGGGCAACACCAATAGCTATGGCGACTGGACTGACGCCGTAATTGTCCGCGATGGGAAAACCCCGGGGACCTATCGCTCACCTGAGGGTGATCAGCAGTATGCTGTTAGAACGGAAACGATTGTCGTCAAAGATGGGGAACCGGAAACCCTTGCTATTCGGGAGACTATCTGGGGCCCGGTACTAGAGGCAGACGCAGATCCCGAGCATACGATTGCCGTCAGTTGGATTGCGCATCACGTCGATGGCGTATCCCTTGGTCATCTCAATCTCGAAGAAACAAAGACCGCGAGCGCAGCCATGGAGGTTGCCAACACAATCGGTATGCCGCCACAAAATTTCGTCGTTGGAGACGCTGCGGGCAATATCGGTTGGACCATCGCGGGCAAGATTCCTCGCCGCGGTGATGGTGACTCGGAATTGCCCATGGATTGGAGCGAGTCCGGCGCCTGGGAAGGCTGGGTGGCACCAGCAGACTATCCGCGAATCTTAAATCCTGAATCCGGTCGAATTTGGACCGCTAATTCGCGCGTTGTCGATGGCGTGGCGCTCGATATCGTTGGTGACGGCGGCTATGACCTGGGCGCGCGTACGCAACAGATTCGCGACGCGTTGTTTGCCATTGACGAGTACTCGCCAGCAGACATGTTGGTGGTGCAACTCGATG
>JABIUH010000107.1 GCA_018701055.1 Woeseia sp.
AATACAAACGTTTTTCTCGCAGTACTATCGTCGTGACGTCAACCAGCCGAATGATGTCGATGAAATTGTCAGTCAATCCGCACTTTACTCAGACATCAATCTTGATGTTCGTCGTCGGGGTAGCCGCTTCGACTTTAGTAGTCGATTATCTGCTGGTTATCGCAATGATTTTCTTAGCGAAACGCAGGGTTCCGGCAATCAGGCTCGGGTGTCTTATGCGTACGCGGATTTAGCAGGCGTAGAAACCGGAATTCGAGGCAGAATTGGACGGCAGTCTCGCAATAGCGGTGGAGTTCTTGGTCGATTTGACGGGTTAGATTTGGGATATCAGTTAAATGACAAGATTCATTTCAATGCCGTGGCAGGAATTCCGGTCAATTCGGCATCCGACGATGTTGACTCGGAGCGATCATTTCAGGGATTGAGCATCAAATATGGTCCGTTTATCGACAACCTTGAAGTTGGCGCATACGTAATCTCACAGCGAATTGAAGGTATTGAAGACCGCACCGCCGTGGGTGCGGAATTTCGATATTTTGGTGAGGATAAAAACTTTTGGGGACTTATTGACTACGATACGTCGTTCGCCGAATTGGGAAGTGCATTCTTGCAAGGCAGCTGGCGAATTACCCCGCGGTTGAGTGTCCACGGTTCGGTTAACAGGAGACACAGCCCGTACCTGAGTACAAGAAATGGAATGATCGGACAGTCGGTCCAGTCGTTTAGTGAGTTGTTGACGTTTTTCTCAGAAGATGAAATTCGTCAATTCAGTTTGGATCGCTCGCCGTTGTCGGAATCTTTCACGGTAGGTTTGTCACACTCCTTTTCTCCTAAACTTCAAATCAACATTGACGCCAATCAGACCAGCATAGATGCTAGTCCAAGTTCAGGCGGAATTGCGGCGACACCGGAATCAACCTATCGATATTTTTCTACCACGCTTGTGGCGAGTAGCCTTATCAAGGAAGGTGATGTTTCGATAATTGCATTACGCCTGTCCGATTCGGAGTCAGCGAAGATTACATCACTTAACTTGGACAGCCGATTTCCGCTGACCAGATCGTGGCGAATAAACCCTCGGTTAAGAGTTGATCAGCGAAAGATTAACTCAGATTTCTCGACTGAATGGGTGTACACCCCGGGAATCAGAATTCTGTTTAGAAAAAGTCAAAAGTATCGAATCGACCTCGAAGCGGGAAAACGCTTTTCACAACGTGACTCCGCTATTGTGGACTTTGATCGCGAGTCCTATTTTTTCAATCTGGGATATCAGGTGTTCTTTTGAGAACGATGTTTAATTTTCGTGGAGCCGGGCCGGCGAATTTAAGTAGCCGAATTGCGGTGATTGCGATGCTGGTATCTGCGTGCGCGAGCACTCCTGAAACAGTCAATCAAAAAATGGATCCCCTCACCGGTGTTATCGTGACTTACAGCAACACGCCGCTGATCATGTTTCGGGAAGACCCATCACAGGCCGCGTTTGCTCGAAACTATGTCCATGTAGGACCAATTCAGATTAATAGAAGCGGTAATTATCACCATTACCTTTGGCTTGGTGCCTGGAATAACATGCAATCGATTGACTCGTCTGAGGAATACGCGGGATTTGAAACGATCGTGGTCTTCGCCGACGGGCAGCCGCTCTCCCTCGAGCTGGTCGGATCAACGCCGAGCGTAATTGGGGCTAGCGAGCCTGTTTATCTGAAGCCAGTCGCGACATCGACAGAGGCCTACTATCGTGTAACTGCCGACCAAATTCGGTTGATGTCTGAGGCTACGGACTTTCGATTGCAAACCACAGGCATTGGAGCGCGTGAATTTCTGCTGTGGGATACGCAGTCACTCCAGAGAAGTTTGCAGAACTTTCTGCAGGAAATTAATTTCTAGCTTGAATTCAAACCCTGCCATATTCTATGGGTCGGCGTTCGCGGTCGATTTCGCCATTCGACCGAGTTTTTACAAGGCTCTATTCCGTGGGTCACTGTTGGGCGCAAGAAACTATTGGGGTCCTATCAGTGAAAAGATCCGGCGAGAGTCGGCTTTACAAGGTGGGCAATTATTATTGTTTGGTACGCGCTGGGGGGCCAGTCGACTTAGGCCGGTTGCTTTTCTTTTGTACCTCGAGTGAGCGGTTCTGCCGATGGAAAATGTTATGTGCCCCGTCGGGGTGCCCTTGGCTTCTAATATGCGACCGCTTTTTTTCTCACGACAGCGAAGGACTTTTGGCTCGCGCGCCTCTAATAGTTTAGAGGCCTTCCCCTGCCTCAAAATGGAGTGAAAGTTTGAAAGAAAATACTCCCCAGGTCGTAAAAGATCGATCGCTGGCTGCCGATGTGGCAGCCGGGGATCAGGGAGCATTTGACGCCTTTTTTAAGGAGTACTTTCCTCGACTATTCCGGTTTACGCTCACTCGTGTCGACAACAATGCCGACCTTGCGGAAGAAATTGTTCAGCGCACAATGTGTATCGTGGTTAGAAAAATGGGGAGCTATCGCGGCGAGGCACTGTTGTTTACCTGGCTCTGCCAGATCTGCAGAAATGAATCGAACGCTGTGTTCCGCGAGCGCAATCTTCAAATACGAGAGGACGTTCCTGTTGAGGACCATCCTGGCGTTCAGGCTGCGTTGGAATTGGCTGGCGCAGATGATGGGCGGCCAGAGTCGGCTCAACGGCGTGACGAAATCGCGCGCTTCGTGCGCGTAACGTTGGAGCACCTGCCTAGTCGCTACGCGCGTGCTCTCGAGCTTAAGTATGTGCAGGGATATAGCGTTAAGGAAATTTCTGCAAGTCTGAGTATTACGGAGAAAGCGGTAGAATCGACCCTCAGTCGGGCGCGCGTTGCATTCAAAGAACGCTTTAAGTCTATTTGGGACATCGACCCAAACTTCATTGTGGATTGATATGACATACGATGTAGATAAAATTGATAGAGGACCAGAGGATGAGGAGTCTCTTGATAGCCTGATGAAGCTTGCAGGTGAAAGGCCAGATATTCCATTGAGCGTTGAATCGCGTGTTTACAATCGGGTGCAGAAAGAATGGCGTAACAGCGCTGTCCAGCCGAGCACCGAAGGTGTGTATGAAACGGTTCACAAGGCCTGGCATCGTGGGGCAATTCGGAATACGGTATTTCGTTGGCTTGTTCCAGTCAGCGTCGCAGCGACTGCTTTGCTGGCATACATTTTTGTATCTCAACCGGATTCCGTTTTCGTACCGGCAGTGGCAACAGTGTCACGTGTCGCGAATGTCGGGAGCCTTTCGTCGAGATACCCAGTGGGCACTTCAATTCTAGCTGGAGAAACAATAACAACAGGACAGGATGAAGGCTTGGGCCTGTTGCTAGCTCGCAGTGAGTCGTTGCGAATTGACGCGAATACCGAAATCCGTATCGATGCAGCCGATCGATTCACGTTATTGTCCGGTCGCGTATACGCTGACACCGGGCTTTTTGTCTATCGCAATGGTGGATTGGCGATTGAGACGGTTTTTGGCGACGTGACCGACGTTGGAACCCAATTTTCCGTCGCTGTGGACGCCCAAACTCTGGATGTTGCTGTGCGCGAGGGCAGGGTCGATGTACAGACAAGTTCCGACGCCTACGCAGCTAGAGTGGGTGAGCGCCTGACGCTGACAGACGGACAGAATGCCGAGCTTAGCTCCCTTGCGCCGCATGATGGCTATTGGAGTTGGACATCTGATCTGGCCCCGACGTTTGACGCCAGTAATAAATCTTTGCTTGATGTCCTCAAATGGACGGCACGAGAAACGGGTCGGGAACTTGAGTTCGAGTCAGATGACCTTCGAATGCGGGCAATGCGTGCAGACATCCATGGTCCTATTGCTGGGCTGAGTCCGGATGAGGCATTGGAGTCGGTGCTGATAACATCGTCTGTCGGTTATCAGATCAACGTAGATAGAATACTGATCGAAAACTGATCGAAAACTGATCGAAAATGCAAGGTTGTCTAGTCAATCATTGGTCATTATTCATTATTGATCTAGACTCTTGCGATGCGCTGTCTTCCCCGAATCGCGTGGCTGCCGTTGTTGGTATGCTGCTTCACCAATTGTCTGGCTGAGGCAGGGCTGTGGCAGGGACGCCAGGTATCGGAGTTTCTGGATAGCCTCAATGATCAGGGCCATCGAATCATTTTTAGCAGTGCGGTTGTCACAGACGATCTGAAAGTACTGACAGAGCCAGACGATGCTGGCTCGTTTACCGATGTCGCCGTCGTTTTGCAGCCACACGGACTTGATCTACAAAAAGGTCCGGGCAGTACGTGGCTGGTCAGAAGAGCTGAGCGGGAGGTTGG
>JABIUH010000260.1 GCA_018701055.1 Woeseia sp.
ATGACCACATTATTTTTTCGCTGCCGGATAAAGAAATCCCTGAGGGGGTGGAAATCTCGGCAGTATTAAGTCGTACAGATACAGGTCAGGAAACTTGGGAAGTTGTACCGATTACAGAAAGCAGCCTTGGAGAGCACTGGTTTATGCGCTTTCCTATAAACGGTGAAGCCAAACTCGATGCAGATAGCAATATTCCGTATAACGATATTATTTTTGTGGTGAGCAACTACAGTGACACGGACGAGCAGAAACTTAATATGGTGATTACTAATCATCTGAGGGATAAATATGAAGGTCGGGGTGTCGAGTTGGAAACGGGTACCCGGTACACTATGACGGGAACTTCTATTCTCGGTGTGCCTCGAAAAGGCGACGGATACAGGCTAGTTATTGAAGATGATGAAATCCATACACGCGCGCTACAGGCCTGGTTTCAGCGCGATCCGATAATTGATTTTGATCAAAAAGATGACCTAAGCCGTAAGGCGCTCACTTACACACGAGATAACGGAGTATTTCAAGGTGATGTTTATTTTAAATACATTGGCTTGCGCCCGGAAAAAGTAGAAAAGATTGGTGGCCACACCGTTGAGTCTGGCAAGCTGATCGTCAACCGAGAACGCAAAGAGAATTTTTACGATACGCCAAACCTGTTCAAAATTGTTCTGGATCAAGCAGACTTGTTAATCATGTTCGGAGCCGACGTAAAAGCTGCTACCGCGTTTGCCCGACAGATCGAGATAATTGTTGATACCCAATACGCGGATGGTACCTTTGGCGGAACCCTGAGCCAGCTATTTCAGCAAACCATGGCGATCGATACGCGGGCGTACAATCAGGATTACGAGGTAAACTACAAACGCGGGGAAGATGACACCGGCTTCTACCTAAAACTGCGTCTGGGTGAAAGTATGTGGTTCGTATTGCGCAATACGCAATTAGCCGGGTTCCAAAAAATTATAATGTGATCTGGCGAGCACCTAACGAACGACAGTAACAAGTTTCCATTGATCGCCGTCGAGTTGAGCATTAAAGCGTAAGGTTGGCGTGTTTTGCGACCCGCTTGATCCGGGCCAACTAGTCGCCATCGGTGAATCACTTTCATATGTCACAACAACTTCGGCGCTGTCACCAGTAATTACTGATTCGTTTAGCAACCAACTTTTGGGCTGCAGTATCGTCATCATGGAAAGATTCTGCCCAAGTGAGCGTCTGGTTTCTCTGGTATCGAGCCACATATCTTCTACTTGTACAAAAACGACTGCGAGATTGGCGCTCCCGGGAGTGCCCGCCGAAGGGCCAAACTCTGCCACCAGAAGGTCCATAAATCGGGTTACCAACGTTTCAGGCGTATCTGTTGCCTCTACGATAAGCGCATCTGGTGGGGGCGCAGGCACCTCTACTTCCGGACCCTTAAAATCAACAATAAGCCAATCGCCATTTCGAGATACCAGATCGAAACGAGTTTCAATCGGGTCATAATCGCGGTCGTGCGCCACCCCGCTGGATGCGGTGGGAGTAAAGGTAACGTTGGCTCGCGCGAAATCACCCGCGATGCGTACATCGCCAATATCCCAATTTTTCGGCAGTTTCATATTAAAAAACATCACCGAGGAAAGATCAGCTAACTGTCCGGTTCGTTCCACACTCTCACGGCTGGAGCGAATCCAATAACCCTGGGCATTCGCGTAGGTTCCATTTAAGCCAAGTTCTTTGTTCTCTGGATCATCCAGCGAAGATTTTAGATCACCAAAAAATGCATTTAAAACGCTAGCGGGGTCCGCCCCAAGAGGAAGATTTCGGTCGGCCAACGCTGCCGTAAAAAAAGTCAGCATAAAAAAATAGATTAAAAGTACTTTAAGTTTTCTCATTAAATAATTCCGACTAATTCCTAGTTTATTGTTATGGTGTAAGATGAAAATTCTGTGTTAAGGCTAGGATTATTATCCCGAATTCTTAATGTTGCTGTATTCGTTTCAGGCGGTAATGACACTGAGGCATCCATCTCCCCTGTAAGACCAGTGAAGCGTTCGATCCGTCGGCCAGTCGCAGCATCACGTAGGTCCAGCTGAAAACGAAAATCAGGATCAGTAAACCGGACTCTAATGTTAATATTACGCGTCGGGTTTGTTAGGGCAAGCCCGTAGATATCTTCACGATCTTCCAGGCCAAGATGCCCAGTAATGGGCATTGAGATATCTGCCGATAATGCCCTTGAATTATCCGCCGGTGCATCTTGACGTTCTATTAGATCACCGGCCTCATCGATCTCCAATTGAAACAGAGCATCCTTGTTCACAGTATCGTACTGATTACCTATAGAGAAAAAGAAACCGTCGCCAGTTAGATCGACATATGCTGTATGAGCCTGTTCTCCACGCTCCCCATAGACCCTTGCCCAGTGGCCTTTTACCTCCGTTGTATCGGGCCGGTATAACCGGATTTCAAAGCCACCATAGGCAATGCCACTTTCGCTAGCATCACCATCATTCCCAAAGATTATCTTACGCGATTGAATAATTGCTCGAAGTAACCCACGCTGCGCGATGCTTGTATCAACCTTGAAAAATCGTTCTTCTCCACGCAGTAAATCTTTATCAAGTGTATAGGCGCCCGCAGTAATTGAAATTGCACTTTCAAGCGTCTCACCACCAATAATTGGATGAATGACTCGCGCACCCCATGGATCGGCTGCCTCCTGAGCGAGCTCAATAACTCGTATGAGGTTTTCGCCCAACTCAGCGCCATTGTTAGCATCATAATAGTTACCGCCACCTTCACGAGCAATTTCACTCATTTGAACTCGCGCCACCTCGTCTAAATCAAACCCGACAACGTGTGTTTGCAAATCGATGCCTTGAGCTTTCAGGGCGCGGGCGACGGCTTGCGGATCCCCGTCGCAGGTTTCTTCTCCATCAGAAATCAAGATTATCATGCGTCGAGCGGCTGCCACTGCGCTAAGGTCTTGACCGGCAAGCTCGAGAGATCTGGCGATTGGCGTGTAACCATAAGCGACCAGTTCGTCAGCCCTTTGAGTCACGTCAGCTGCTTGCCCGGAATTGCTAAACGGCATTAATAGTTCGGTGTTAGGGCAGGATGCCTCGGCGGTTTTGGCGAGCGCTTCGTCAAAGCCGTAAGCACGAAATGCGACCAGTAACCGTTCGTTATCCAGGCCCTCGGCTGCCGCGCGTAAGGCGTCTTTGGCAAGCGCGAGTTTGGTCTGGTCACCCAGCCAAGCCGCCATAGAGCCACTGGCGTCGAATATAATCTCTACTGCGAGGGCTGCGCCAGCTGGCACTTCTTCAGTCTCCGGAAGGCCAATGCTGGGAACCGCAGGAAGCGCTACGATATTGGGCGCGCTAACCGGCGGCGCTACCGATGCCGCTGCTACTGGCGCTGCCGTTGCAGGCGCTGCGGGTCCGGGTAACTGCCTCGCTTTGCCGGGCGCACCAAAATTTAATGCTCCACCAGGCAGGGAGTTGTCGAATGCTCCTTTAAGGCTGTCTAGGTTTTCAGCCAACTGGAAGCCGCCACCCCCGGAGAGCGCTATCATGCCCAACTGCGAAAATGCGTCGGGCGGGCCGATGCCAATGGTGTCGATGGTAATGCCATCTTCAAAGAAAAGTTCAGCGAGTTCTTCAGGGTCGCGATCGCAGGTTTCCTCGCCGTCCGAAATTAGGATTATCTTTCGCGGCCCGGGCCAATCTGCGAGATCGGATCGAGCTTGTTCAAGCGCAAAAGTAATTGGAGTCTCATACCCGATGGCCGTAACATCATCGACAAATGATTCAAGTGATACGGTCGTCCGTACACCACCAAACCCCAATCCAATTTCACTCGCCTGGCAATCGATAGATTTATCTCGTGTGGTCCCTCCTGCAAAAAATCGAATAGCGACCTGAGGGTCATCTTTTAATTGGTTGGCAAGGTCACGAAACAATTGCTTGGCAAGATCGATCTTCCGCACGCCGCCATAAGGTTGGATCATGCTTGCTGAGCGGTCGAACAGGATCAGTGTTCTTTGCTCAGCGTCTGATT
Source organism: Woeseia sp. (assembly GCA_018701055.1). GTDB lineage: Bacteria > Pseudomonadota > Gammaproteobacteria > Steroidobacterales > Woeseiaceae > SZUA-117. Next base: position 4,039 of record JABIUH010000260.1, read on the forward strand.
GAGCGGCTGCGGCAGAAGGCATAAGAGCCGACATTGCCAACGTGAGCATGGGCACCATGCATTTTTTACTAGACTGGCGAATAATTAGATTTTCCCTAGAAAATATTAGTTCGGCAAGATTTAATATGTAACATCAAAGCATACTCGGGACACTTCTTATTAACAAATGTCCGTCTTCAAACAAGTGTGTACGCCATCAGCACCTATGGAACAGATTTAGGTCTGGTTTAAGAGAGAGTTTTTGTTCAGCCTAAGCTGAGGAGTTGAGATGAATCAGAAGCCAAGAGTGTAGATCGGCTCGCCAATTTGATTCGCTTTCGGCACCGATTCAACAGGTAGGTTATTGGTGTAAAGGTGGGTCAGTTTTCGATGCCTAATTACACTCAATGCCAGTGGCTGCTTTCGGAGGTAAAGCGGAGACGCGTTGAAAGTTAGCCGGACCATTCAGTATTATTTAAAGTAAAAAATGATTAAAGAAACAAGCACTTAAGTGTAGTCCTGTGACATTCCTAATTTGGCGCCCCGACCTAATGATGAGGACATCGTTCGAAAAACGCGTTAGCATTTTAGACGGAAAAGGCTTGGCTTCGAGGGGCCGTCGGCCCGAAGATCGCGTGGACGCGATCTGAACCCATCATGGTCTGTGCGCAAAATGCTGACCGACGATAAGGCTAGTGGTCTCGAATCGACTGGTTAGGCGGAAGTAGCTGTTTTGTTTTTCTGGCTACTTCTAAACGAGATTGTCGTAAGGATTGTATCCACCAAGCTCTACCTCGATCGTGAGATCGGAATGCTCTGATCGAGTTGCATCCACCTCACCCCAAGTCCAATTATCGTGCAGAGGTTTACAGTCGAGGCGAGGATTAACACGCCGGTCGCGAAATGATAGTGTCGGTACTGTATCGTTATGGTCAGCGGTCATGGGGGCTCTCTCTTGTCAACGTGGGACGATGCTATGCTAAGTTTATTGTGAAAACGGTGTCGCGTTTTGCACACAATTGTGTGACGAGAATCACCGTGTCGGATTATGTCCAGTGCTCCCATTTTGCACACGACGATAGGCGCCCGAAGTCTTTGTCTCTGTGAGCATTAGTCGCTGCCCAGTATCGGAAAGTCGTGAAGGCCCTCTACTCGACTACTTCGGGGATACTAGTCGTTGAATGCCATGGTCAGTTTCGAGACCTTAGATCGCCCAAAATGGTATTGAATAGAGTTCTCTAAGCGAGTAAGGAATTCGGTCGGGTTAGTCAGTTTTTCTCGGAATCGGACCACAGTGCTGTGGGCAGTTTTGATTAGATATCTTTGGTCAATTGAGCCTTTGTCCAGACTTGGAAAACGTCTCACGCAACAATGTTCGCAACGGCTCAAGGCTCGGTTATGAAGAAAAGCCGCAAAGCATGATGCAATTTGCAGAAGTCGTAATGCCGGCGCATCTCAATTCGAAAGGATCAATTTTCGCGATACATGCATCGATAACTTCCACGTAGTCTGGAATATTGACCTGGTTCAGTTCGAATCCATTAGTGTAGGTTATTATCGATATTACGGTCGTGTGAATTTCTGGCTTATTGTAGTAATACTGCTCTGGCTCTATCTGCGCCGTTGCTGCTAAGAAGTTACTGATGTTCTTCAATGTTTGATCATTGGGCCGAATAATGAGACTAAGCCCTCGTCGAGAGTCACTACTATCGTCAATCATGAGGCTGACTTCTTCCCGACCTTCCCCGAGCCCCGAGTTCCCAGCATTCTTCCCAGGTGCATCGCTGATAAAAGTGATAGGTTGCCAAGTCATTTTTTGCAGCAAGGTTGGAAACGCTTGGAGCAAGTTTGCAATTGCAAGGCGAACTTCGGGCTCAAAGTTCTCTGGACCGGATGAATAACGTCGTAGTTCATCCATTTTCTGTTTTATCGCGGCTTTGGCGATTTCATTGGATGAAATATCAATTACCTGTTCCACGGGCACAGCAAGGTCGCGCGCCCAAAACTCGTTAAAGTTTTCTGCATGCTCGCGACTGCAGGGCCGTGCAATCAAATATTGCGGTCGCGAAAATTGTATTCTTTGTCGAAGTCGAAATACTCGTCGGCTATATTGCGACCGCCAGTGATACCTGCAATGCCGTCAAAAATGGCTGTTTTGTCATGCATACGCTGATTGATGTCGCGAAACTGGGTGACGACATTGGGATTGTAGATTCGTATGTCGACGTTCTTGTGGGCGGCTAACAGGACCAGCGTCTGGTCCTCAGCGTCAATTAACATGTCGTCCACCAGCACTCTGACTTTGACGCCACGTTCGGCGACGCGATGAAGTTGCTCTGCTGCCAGTTTGCCGACGTTGTCGGTGCCCCAAATGAAGTATTGAACGTCGATACTGTGTTGCGCGTGTTGCATCAACCAGGCGCGGCCCACCCGTGATTCTTAACCCTGTCCGATAATGTAAGTTCGGTTGAGTCGTTCATGCGCAAGAGGCAGGTAGCGCAATTGTCGTCAATCCACTGTGTCAGAGGCTTTGCAGTAATTTCGGTACTGAAGATCATCAACGCAACCCACAACGCGTTGCGGAGCTTGGATGGCCTATCGGTTGATAGCGGCTGAATTCACGATCAGCATACGATTTACTTAGGTCACATGAGTTTAGTGTGGCGCATCACAATGGTCCGGATACAGGGCACATTATAAGAAAATCTAGAAAAGTGCAGTAACTCATTGATTTATTAAGGTTTTGATATGGAAATTACTGCCAAGTTCGTCGATCAATGCATTGTTTTCAGGGCGGTGCATCAGTACCCTATGCGGACAAAATCTTTGGGTAGCACTAATTGATGGATTCGTTTGTCCGCAGAATACTGTTCGGTTTGGTTGGCTTAGTGGCCACAGCCAATTCGATCGCCGTTGCTGACGACTTTAAGGAAGGCCTGGAAGCGTTTGGTGACCAGAATTACACGGGTGCGTTGGCGGCCTGGGTGCCGCTTGCTGAACAAGGCGATCTCAATGCGATGTACAACGTCGGATTGATTTATGACGAGGGACTTGGCGTCGCGGAAGATAAAGCACGTGCACTCGAATGGTATCTCCCTCCAGCAGAAGAAGGTGATGTGTCTGCCCAATTTAACGTCGCCATCATTTATGATTTTGGTACTGGCGTCCGCGAAAACAACGCTAAGGCAATCTATTGGTACACCAAGGCGGCAGAGCAAGCCGACGAGCAAGCGCAATATAATTTAGCGCTGATGTATGCGGCCGGGGAGGGCACCAAGGTCAACATAGATGAAGCGATTAAATGGTATCGCCTTAGCGCAGACCTTGGGCTGGCGGCCGCGCAGCATAATCTTGGTCATATCTATGATGTTGGCGAGGGGGTTCCAGAAGACAATCATGAAGCGATGGCGCTCTTCAAACGAGCGGCGATGCAGGGGTATGCCGATTCCCAATATTCGATCGCCCTTATGTATGAAGAAGGAGATGGGTTCATCGAAGATTATTTAAGCGCGATCGACTGGTATACGAAAGCGGCTGAACAAGATCACGTGAACGCACAATTTAACTTGGCAATCATGTATGACGTAGGTGAGGGTATTGCCGAGGACGATGAACAAGCGCTCAAATGGTATGCGCGAGCGGCTGAGCAAGGCCATTCGGATTCGCAATTGAGTCTTGGCATCATTTATGAGAACGGCGACGGCGTTGAAGTTGATATGGGTGCAGCAATGCGCTGGTACCGGCGTGCCGCTGATCAAGGGCACCGCGATGCACAATATGCGATTGCGCTGATGTTGGATGAGGGTATTGGTCTCCCCGAGGACAATACGGCTGCGATTGACTGGTATACACGTGCCGCCAAGCAGGGCGATGCTATGGCGCAAAACAATCTTGGCGCGATGTACGATGAAGGGGAAGGTACGTCAATGAACGATAAGGAGGCGGTGAAGTGGTACAGACTGTCTGCTAATCAAGGTAATACCATTGCGCAAAACAATTTGGGTGCTATGTACTTTGCCGGCGAAGGAATACGAAAAAACAGTGCTGAAGCGTATAAATGGTTCTACATTGCGGGAGAGTTGGGCAACGAAGATGCCAGAAGTAATTTGACCCTCGCGGAAAAACGGCTGCCAGGGTCGCATGTCAAAAAAGGAACTAAGTTGGCCCTGAAATGGCTGAAAAGTTACGGCGCTGATTCCACAGATACGCATTAACATTATCGGGGGCAGAGTAGTACTCTGACCCCGATTTAAAAAAAGAAAAGTCGACCAATGCCAGTATCAATACGGGAAAATTGAATTGACTATCCAAACACGCACCATTGAATACAAAGATGACGATCTTACCTTTGAGGCCTTTATGGCATGGGACGATACCTGCTATGAATCGCGACCGGGGGTGCTGATCTCGCACGCATGGGGTGGGCGGAGTGATTTTGAAGACAACAAAGCCGCTCAATTAGCTGAACTTGGCTATGTTGGATTCGCGATAGATCTGTATGGCAAAGGTGTCAGAGGTTCTAATCCGGACGAAAATTCAGTGTTAATGCAGCCGTTATTAAATGACCGACCGCTGTTGCAACAGCGCATGCAAATCGCGTTGAGCCAGTGCAGAAAACAGAAAGAGGTCGACTCAACGCGAGTGGCCGCAATGGGGTTTTGTTTTGGCGGTCTGTGCGTACTCGATTTGGCCCGAACCGGAGCGGACATTCTTGGTGTCGCAAGTTTCCACGGCATATTCAATCCGCCCGACAACACGGCTGGCAATCAAATTACGGCCAAAGTGCTTGTGCTGCACGGTTGGGACGATCATTTAGCGACGCCAGGCCAGGTTGTCTCATTGGCTGAGGAATTGACCACAGCGGGTTCTGATTGGCAGATTCATGGTTACGGACATACGGTTCATGCTTTTTCAAATCCGAAGGCAAATGATCCCGATCATGGCAACGTCTACAGTCCGGATGCTGATCGTCGTTCGTGGCAAAACCTGCAAATATTTCTAGCAGAGTTATTCTGATTTTTCACATCAAGCAGTTATCGAATTCGAGTATACGTTCTATGAAAACTACCAATCATATTGCGTCGCTAATTTTCGCGGGATTACTAATTTCAGGCTGCAGCAATGAAGCCTCCGACGAGATCGCCGAAGCGGCGACTGAACAAACCGCGGTGCCTGAAAGTGACGCGAACACGGCGGTTACCGCAATCACCGACGATCTGATGCGTGGCTACGTTAAAGAACTCGCGGACGACAAATATGAAGGTCGCGGCCCCGGATCACGTGGAGACGATCTCGCGCGTCAGTATTTAATCTCAGAACTCGAGCAGCTTGGTTTGCTTCCGGGTGCCGAAGACGGATCGTGGGAGCAACCGTTCGAGCTCGTCGGTGTAACCGCCACACAGCCGAAATCGTGGACTTTTACGATCGACGCAAGTGATACGACCTTGCAGCAATGGGACGATTTCATTGTGAGCAGCGGCGTGCAGGCGGAGCGTGCAAGGATCAGCGATGCCGAACTTGTATTCGTCGGTTATGGAATTCAGGCGCCAGAATACGAGTGGGATGATTACAAAAGTGTCGATATGACCGGCAAAGTTGCCGTGATCGTCAACAATGATCCGGATTGGGATGAGAACCTGTTTGGCGGAGAAAAGCGGCTATGGTATGGCCGCTGGGACTACAAATATGCGACGGCTGCGGCGCAAGGCGCGGTTGGCGCGATCATCATTCACACCTCGCCGTCAGCAGGCTATCCGTTTCAGGTAGTGCAAACATCTTGGACCGGAGAGCAATTCGAGTTGCCTGCCGAGAGTGAGCCGCGTTTGCAGGCCGCTGCCTGGGTCACTGAAGATTCGGCCAAAACCCTGATTGAAATGGCGGCGCTCGATTTGGACGAGCTTCGTGAGGCAGCCGATAACCGTGATTTCAAAGCGGTCCCGCTCGGTATTACGACGTCGCTTGAAATGGACGTTTCTCTCAATGTCGTGAAGTCAGCAAATATTTTGGCGTTGATGCCGGGCAGTGACCCAGAACTTAGCGACGAGGTGGTGATCTATACCGCTCACCACGACCATCTTGGCATTGGCACACCGAATGAAGCCGGTGATGCTATTTACAATGGCGCGATGGACAATGCATCTGGCGTTGCTCAAGTAATGGCTATCGCACGCGCACTTAAGCAATTGCCGGAAGCGCCACGCCGTTCGATTTTATTTGCGCTTGTCGGTGCAGAAGAGCAAGGTCTATTAGGTTCAAAATATTACGCGGCCCACCCAAGTTTCGCCCCTGGCAAGATTGCAGCCAATCTAAATTACGACGGCGGCAACATCTGGGGACATACGCACGATGTCACTTACATCGGCTTGGGTAAGACGTCGATCGATACGATCGTGAGTGGCATTGCAGCAGAGCAGGGACGCGTGGTTAAGCCTGATCAATTTTCGGACAAGGGTTATTTCTATCGTTCAGATCAATTTAGTTTTGCACAAATTGGTGTTCCCGCGATGTATCTCGATACGGGCAACGATTTTGTCGATCGCCCGCCGGGTTGGGGTGCGGAACAACTCAACCACTACACAGATGTTAATTATCATCAGCCCAGTGATGAGTATGACGATAGCTGGAATTTTGAAGGCATGATTTCTGATGCCCAGCTGGGTTTTTGGGCAGGGCTTGCCATTGCGAATGCAGACGAAATGCAGACCTGGACAGAGGGCGACGAATTCGAGGCGGCGCGGCTCAAGGCACTCGACGCCGCGAATCCTTAGCGGCAATCTATATCAGTTGGTTCGAGCGGACTATTTGTCCGCTTCTTTACGTCCCTGGGCTGCAATTGCGTACAGGACAAGACCGACAAGAAATAGTCCGCCGGTTACCAACCATGATTGAAGCGTCGATTGCGCGCCAATAAACAAACAGACCATCAGGGCGATAATGGGTATTGTGTAGCCGCCCTTAAGTCGGTAAGCGGCCGCACGCTCTTCCTCTGTTGCCTTACTGCGGATGATGGGCAGTGAGCCAATGCACAGTACGTAAGAGAGTAGCCGGGTAAGCGAACTCGCCACAGCGAGCCACACGAATGACCCAGAGAGCGCAAACGCTAATCCCAGTCCACCGAGCATTAGGATCGAATTACTCGGTGTTGCGTATTTCTTATGCACGTGTCCGAACCAACTCGGTAGTAGACCCTTTTCAGCGAGTGCGAATGGTAGTCGTGGAACCGCGAGCATGATGCTGGACAGGTTTCCGCCAATCGAGAAAAAGGCCGCAAATGTAATAAGAAGCGCGCCCTTTGGACCCATTAGTTCGCGGCCAACGTCAATCAGCGTTGCGCCCTCAGCGGCTGGATCGTCCAGAACTGAAATGAAAGTGACCACAATTAAGAAATAGAATATGCCTACGAATATCGGCGTTAGCACCAGTGCGCGCGGTAACGTTTCTTTCGGATTCTTTGTTTCTCCGGACATGATGGTTGCCGACTCGAATCCCACGAACGCGTAGATTAGCAATAGCGTCGTACTGCCAATATTGTCTATCTTTGGAAGCGTATCTGGAAACAGGATGTCGCCGCTGACGTGTTGCATGCCGAGAATAATCAACAAAACAATAGGCACAATTTTGAATACTGTGATGACTGCCATCGCTCGGACGCCTTCTTTAACGCCCAGAATATTGACCCATGTCAGCGTGACGCAGATCGTGACTATTAAAACGATTCGACCAATGCCCTCACTAAACCACGGAATCACCGCTCCAAGGTATAAGGCCATGACCGTCGTATTGGCGGCAAAAGCGGCCATACGACTGATGAACAATAGCCACCCAGTGCTGAATCCTGCTAATGGACCGAATGCGCTTGTGGTGAATAAAACCGGCCCGCCGGATTCTTTAAAATAACTCGCGAGTTCGGCGAAGGTCAGCACGATGGTAATGACCAGGACGCCCACAATTAGGAATAGCCATGGACTTAGAATGCCCGCACTCGCAGCAACTGCGGATGGCAGCGCAAAAATGCCGGCGCCAATTATCGAGTTCAACACGAGAATTACGGCGCCTGCCATTCCGATGCCGCGTAACAGGTTTTTCTTGCCAGAGGCTTGTTTTTGATCTGTCGACACAGTGCTTCCTTATAATCGTCGCTCAGGGCGAACGCCTGACAGTTTCACCATATTGTCGCCAACAATCAAATTAGCGCGCAAGACTGGTGTACGCGCGATTGATGAATCTGACCGGCTGGCCGAATTTCTCGTCGAATTCTGACGTGGGATTTGCTGCCAGAACTTCATCCAGTGTTTTGCCTTGGTCGATCATCGCATCGATGCGTTGGCTTACGGTCGCCAGCATTAGGATGTAATCGGCCAGATCAGTATAACCCAGTACCGGGCCATGCCCTGGAACAACGATGGTCTCGGGATTAATCATGTCGAGTACACCCTCGCAAAACTCAATCATGCCATTCAAATCGCCACCGTTTCCGGCATCAATGAATGGGTAACCGGCATTAAATACATCTCCCAAGTGAACAATGTTGCTGTTGCGAAAGAAAATTGCTGTATCGCCGGTAGTGTGGGCTGGACCAAAATGCACTAAGTCAATCGTGTCTCCATTGAAGTGGAATTGCATCTGGTCATTGAAAGTAATGATGGGTTTTGCGACATCGAGAAAAG
>JABIUH010000106.1 GCA_018701055.1 Woeseia sp.
ATCCGGATTAAACGGTGTAATAATCGGCGGAATAATGCGTTCAAATTTCATTGGTTTTCCCTAAAGTTTTGCCGCTCGTCAATGCGGCGACCGTTGTCTGCTACTTTGCCTTGCGCCAATAATTGTATATTATATACAAATTAGAGCAGGACGTCGTTCAAATATTCGTCCGTTAACAGCCGTTTTTCGTTTAATAAGGATCCATGATGAGTGACGTTGTAAATCAAACCGATACACCTCAACAAAAAGAGCCTTCTGAGCCTCTTTTTAGGTCAATTGTCTTTGCTGCAGTTGTTGGTTTCGGTGTTGTTTCCTTTTGGCGTGGCGTTTGGTATTTGTGGGACGTTCTGGTTTTCCCTGAGCCCGAACAAAAACTCTACAGTGGCCTGGCATCAACCATCACCGGTATCGTCATCCTGACTCTGATGCGTACTTTTTACTCCGCGCTTGCTCCACCGTTGCAACGCATGAATATTCGCTAGGCACACGATCAGTGGACCAGGTGGATGCCGTCATTGGCCGGTTGGATCCACTCGACGCCGAGTTCCGTAACCGCTTGCGGATTGGAAAAATTTATCGTGATCGGGTAGCCGCGTCTGCTGGGCAATTTCGTGTGAACAGCAAACTCGAAGGCAAAAGTATGATTCGGCTGTATGACGATGTTGTCACGATCGCGCCTGAACGGTGCCATCGACGGACCGACGGTTACCAGAGAGCCGCCGTTGTTGCCCATCGCGTGCAGGTCAACGTAAAAACCGGACTTGTCAGTGTTCTTTAGCATGTCCTGGATCATGCGGTAGTCATCGGCCGGATCGTCGGTAAATGGCGTGTAAACGAAATTCGCATCTTCGAGCGCGCTGACAATAGCGGCAAGTGCCTCACCCGATGTCATGCCGACTTTGACCTGATCACGAATAATTCCCTGCGCTTTCTTCGTCTGGTCCCAGGCGAACTGAAGTTCCTTGGGAACTGCTGATTCGCCTTCCAGCGGAATATAGGCGTGATGCTTGGTATCGACGCCGAACGACTCCTCGCCAAAGTCCATCCATTCCGCATCGCCGGCGAAAGCGAAGAAATCACCGCGTTGAAATACGTAGTCAGGATGTCTGATCCACGAGGTCGCATGCGGCTCGCGTAATCGATCGGACTTGGCCGAATAATATATCCGCGCGTCGCAATTGCACTCACCGATCGTCGTAACGCCCGGGACGATCCGAGCGAGGTTGCGCAGGGCGTTCTGGCGCGCAATTTCGAGCGTGTTGGCTTGCACGACGACTTCCCGCAGCAGCCGCCGCGACCGGTATTCGGTAATCAGGTTTTCCGCCGACACGATTCGAGCGGCATACTCCGCGCCGAGGATTTTCTTGAGCTTTTCCATCTGCGTGTAAGAGATGCTGTCCGCCGCGGCAAGCCAGTCCGAAAAGTTAACTGCAATAGTCTTGGGATCCTGGCTGGCTACGTAGTCGCGTATCTCGTCATAGACCGAGAACTCGGTTTTGCCGTAGTCGTAGCCCGCAATTGCCCGGGCTACTTCTGTCGAACCCTGCACATCAATGTGATTGACGCCGCCAGGGCCAGTGAACATGCCGCCAAATAATGCACGCTCGATCCGCTCTCCGGTATCGGTAAATATCAGGTAGCCGTCGACCACGCCAAACTCGTACTCAAGCGAATTTGGTTGCCCAAGGCGGCCGACGTGAATCCACATATCAATGCCGTTGTTCCGTATTGCATCGGGCAGAACGAGATTCAATTTGTCGTTCCGGATCAAATTTAGAACGGTGCCGGCGTCGGGCGCGTAGCTGTCCGTCTGAGCGACGCCAGTCGACGACGCAAAAAGTGTGAACAGCGCGAAAGCCGCAATTGGGTAACGCATTATCTCTCTTCCTAATGAAAACGGGGCACTGACGAACAGTGCCCCGTGTCTCGATCACGTGGACATCTGACCGATCCGATTAGAACTTCGTGCGGATCTCAAGACCGATCGTCCTTGGACGAAGCAGGATGGTTCTCTGAAATTCATTCGCCGCTCCGTTGGAGAACACCTTGCCTTGATTGTCAGTCAGGTTGTCGATGAAAGCCGTTAGCTGGTATCTCTCGGTTTCCATGCCGACTCGCAGGTTGCCGATCGAATATTTACCAGAGCGAGTACGCTCATCGCCAAATTCAAACGC
>JABIUH010000509.1 GCA_018701055.1 Woeseia sp.
CGACAACCAAGGCGTGATGCATGCTTTGCGGTTTTCTCCGCGCGACCATTTTCGGTTCTCGGTTGTACGATGATTGATACAGGCGCAGTGGCTATTCGGCTCGGTTACGCACATTATTGCTTAGGTCGGTTGACCGAATGTTTTCTGAATATCGAAATCAAAATTGACGAAAACCGGGTAGTAGAAAGCGCCGCTGCCGTCGGAGTACTTATTGACAAATACCTAAGGCGGAACTGCGTCACACTTTTTTCCGCAATCCCGTCGATTGACTCAACAATTGTTAAGTTCGGGATATATGGGGGGAGGCCGAGAAAAGCATCGACCGTTTGTCGGCGTATCTGCGGCGTTCGTCGGAAAGCCACTGAAAGCGCGAAGAATCTGCGATCCGGGTCACGGCGGCCCCGGCTCGGCTGCTGCATTATTCGTTCACGATGCAAGGCCGCCACGAGCTAATTAGAGTTTCAGGGACGTTGATGTGAAAAATTTCAAAAACATGCGTGGATTTACAGTGCTTGAGCTACTGATAACGCTCGGGATCGCCGCCGTTCTCGTGGCGGTCGGCGTGCCGGGATTCCGGTCGGTGATCATGGATAACCGTATGGTCAGTCAGGCGAACTTGCTGGTAACATCGGTCAGCGTCGCGCGAAGCAACGCAGTTAAATATCAACGCAACGCCACTGTATGTGCGAGCGCCAATTACGATGCAGCCGTGCCGACTTGTTCGGCCTCGACCGATTGGTCAACGGGTTGGATTGTCTGGGTTGACAAGGATCGCGATGCAACGACGGATGCTGATGAAATTGTATCCGTTTTCGGCCCGCTAAATGGCGCCTCTTCATTAAGTAGCACGGCGCTCAGTGCTTTTACCTACGATTCCAGGGGTTTCGGTCTTGCCGGTGCCGATGTTCTTGTGCTGTGTGACGATCGCAGCGGCGAAATGGGCAGGCGCATTCGTATCAATGCGGCAGGTCGCACCAACGTATCGCGACAAGGATGCAGCTGATGAAAATAGGCACGAAACGAATTTCGCGGAATGCGAGTCACTTGTACCCGCAAAAGCAGGCTGGTTTTTCACTCATTGAAGTATTGGTATCAACGATTGTGTTATCGATCGGCTTGATCGGTATCGCAAGCCTGCAGGCAGTCTCACTCAGCAACAACCAAAGTTCTTACATGAGATCTCAAGCGACTGCACTCGCCTACGATTTGGCGGATCGAATGCGTTCAAATGTAGCAAGTGCGACAAGCAGCATGTATGACCCAGGCCTCATGAGTCTAGCCAGCGGTTGCAATTCGACGTCCGGCTGCACGCCACAACAAATGGCCCAGAACGATCTCTCCGAATGGGACGCCACGCTCGGAACACATTTGCCTATGGGCGAAGGGTTTGTTTGTCGTGATAGCACACCGAACGACGGCGCCGACGCAGCGAATCCGGCGTGTGATGGCAACGGTACCCAGTTCGTCGTCAAGATTTGGTGGGACGATAATCGGGATGGCGTAATTACGACCGGCGCGATCAATAACGAACGTTTTGTCATCAGTTATCAGTTGTAGAAATGAATACTAATTTTTTATACAACAAATTCTCCAAGGGCCCGGCAAAGCAGTCCGGCCTCACGTTGGTCGAGATCATGATCGCAATGTTGCTCGGATTGATGCTTGTCGGGGGCGTGTTGCAAGTATTTGCCGCGTCGAGACAAACCAACCGAGTACAAGAGGCCGTTTCCAGGATGCAGGAAAGCGGGCGTATGGCACTCGAGATTGTATCCAGAGACATCCGCATGGCAGATTTCTGGGGATGCGCCAGCGATGTCGACAAAGTTATCAACAATCTCAATAACGCTGGCATAGGGTATATCGATTTTGATACGGGCGGCATTCTGGGCGCCGACGGCGGTGGTACGGCTCCAGACACCCTAACGCTTCGCGGTGCCGCAGGCAGGGGGGTCAGCCTTGAGCCGCCTTACGGACCCCAGGCATCCGCAAATATCAAAGTGGCCGCGGGAAATACCTTGGAGCAGGATGACATAG
>JABIUH010000105.1 GCA_018701055.1 Woeseia sp.
GAGACGCTTACCGCTGTCCTTGATCACTATCGAGATTCAGCCTGGGAAGCTGATCTGATATCGATGACTGGTGATGTCATCCAGGATGACACTGCCGACGCCTACGAACGGTTCAAAGAATTGTTGAGTCCGTTGGGGTTGCCAGTTGTTTGCGTGCCGGGCAATCACGATGTTCGACCGATGATGGAAACTGCGCTGAACGTAGCGCCATTTTCCTATTGCGACACTATAGACGCAGGCGACTGGCTACTGATTGGCATCGACAGCTGCATTGACGACGACGCCGGAGGCTTTATACGCGACAGCGAGATGCAGAGATTGGCCGATATTCTGCACCAAACATCCGCATCTCACGTCGCCGTTTGTCTGCATCACCCGCCACTGCCAATGCAGAGTAAGTGGCTGGATGAGGTCGGGCTTCGCAATGGCGCAGAATTTTTAGATCTGATCGCGGCGTCAGGAAATGTCCGGCTCACCTTGTTTGGTCACGTTCATCAGACTTTTAGCGCTATGTATGAGGGCACACAAATCATCGGGACGCCGTCGACGTGCCGGCAATTCATGCCTGGCAGCGATGAGTTTGCGCTTGACGATAAACCACCCGCATACCGACGCATTGAATTATCTGCCGATGGCACGGTCTCAACAGAACTGGTTTGGGTAACGGAAAATACATGATGAATAGTGAGAGCGGTTGGTTGGTAAGCGCCCTGATTGCGTTGTTAATTGTCACCGCACCTCCCGTTTCAGCAGAGGAACAAACACTACCATTGTGGGAAGTCGAGGGGGAACGAAATCGCATCTTCCTGCTGGGCTCTATTCACTTACTTCGCGAAAAAGATCACCCATTACCCGAGGCCATTTATGTCGCCTATGACGAGGCCGAAACATTAATCATGGAACTCGACATGGATGACATCGATCCGGTCGCAACCCAAAAAATGACGAGCGAACTAGGCTTGATCGAGAACGGTGGCAAGTTGAGCGATTTGCTGGGGCGCAAGATCTACGCTGAAGCCACCGCGCTCGCCGAACGAGCCGACATTCCGTTGCATCTCCTCGATCGCGCGGAGCCTTGGTTCGCTGCGATGAATGTCGAAATGATGTTGTTGATGCGGATGGGCTTTGATCCCTCGCTTGGCGTCGAGTCGCATTTCATGGAACGCGCAACCGGCGACGGCAAAGAAATCGAGGGCCTCGAAACGATGCGTCAACAACTTGGATTTCTAGATGGCTTGTCCGCACAAGCACAGCAAGAAATGTTGCTGCAGGCGCTGGCAGAAGGCCCAGAATTACCTGAAATGATGGACAACATGATTGATGCGTGGAAGATTGGCGACATTCGGTTCATGGAAGAAGGCGTACTGAGCGAGATGGAGCAATACCCGGAACTCAACCAAGTGATTGTCGTCAATCGAAATAACACGTGGGCGCAGCAGATCGAAGCGCTTCTTGATGACGACGATGATTATCTAATTATCGTCGGCACTTTGCATTTAATTGGGGCGGGCGGTGTACCGAATTTGCTGTCAGCACTCGGGCACACGGTGACGCAAATGCATCAATCTGCGAACTAACGACAGCGATAATTCGATCTCAAAGTACCCGCGCCTCGCTCGAGTTTTGATTAGTAGCCGGGACCAAAACTCTCATGGCACACATCGATACACGCTCTTTAGGAAATCTATTGATCGTTGTTTCAGCGTCCTACCACCGTTGCTCGTGCGATATTCGGCCTAGCTGTCAATCACTAAAAAGCGGTAGCATTCACCCTCCTCAACTGGAGTAGGTATGAGTCACTTTACTGACGCAAAACAAGTCATCGCTGGCGGCGTTAATTCGCCAGTGCGCGCCTTCGCTGGGGTCGGCGGCGAACCTGTCTTCATGAAGCGTGCCAACGGCGCATGGCTTGAAACAGAGGATGGCCGTCACCTTATCGATTACGTAGGTTCGTGGGGGCCGATGATTCTCGGCCATTCGCATCCAGCCGTCCTTGAAGCCGTAATCCGCACGGCGGCGGATGGCATGAGCTTTGGCGCGCCTTCCCTAATCGAAACGCGACTGGCGGAAAAGGTTCGCGACCTGATGCCATCGATTGAGCGCGTGCGCATGGTCAGCTCCGGGACGGAGGCAACGATGAGTGCGATTCGCCTCGCACGTGGTTTTACCAGTCGAGACAAAATCATCAAATTTGAAGGCTGCTATCACGGTCATTCAGATTCCCTGTTAATCAAGGCCGGATCTGGCGCCCTGACCCTGGGGGTTCCCAGTTCTCCCGGGATACCGGCCGGACTGGCCGAGCACACAATTACGCTGCCCTACAACGACATCGACGCAATCGACACGGTGTTTGACGACATTGGCGAGCAAATTGCCTGCGTCATTGTCGAACCGATTGCCGGCAACATGAACATGATCATGCCGATTGAGGGTTTCCTGGCCTCCCTCTCTAGGCGCTGCACAGATGCAGGATGTGTGCTGATATTCGACGAGGTGATGACAGGTTTTCGGGTCGCACTGGGTGGTGCCCAAGCGCTCTATGACATCAAGCCAGACCTTACAACTATTGGAAAAGTTGTCGGTGGCGGACTTCCGGCGGCTGCCTTTGGCGGTCGCGCAGACATCATGGCAAGTCTGGCTCCAGACGGACCGGTGTATCAGGCGGGTACATTGTCCGGAAACCCATTGGCGATGGCGGCGGGCCTCGCGACACTTGAACAAATTGAGGAACCCAACTTTTTTTCCGCGCTATCCGATAAGACAAACTCCTTAATCGCCGGACTGAAATCAATTGCAGTAGACGCAGGCGTCCCATTAGCAGTCGAATCACAGGGCGGAATGTTTGGCTTTGTGTTCACCGAAGACGACTCTGTATCAAGCTACGAACAAGTCGCAGCCGCCGATATCGAACGTTTCAAGAAATTCTTCCACGGCATGCTCGAGCGCGGCATTTATTTGGCGCCATCGGCATTTGAAGTGGGTTTTATTTCCTCCGCACACGGTGATGAGGAAATTGCCAAGACATTGGATGCAGCACGACAGACGATGGCGACGCTTGCCTAGCGATAGTAGCGATTGGGGTCAGGCTGAACCTGCCATAGTTTAGCGGATACGTTTATTAGGCGACAATGTCGTTCTAGGCGTATCCAAATGACTGTTAAGAGAAGACCGTACAAGAGGTATACAGCTGAGTTCAAGCGAGAAGCAGTTCGATTGATGAGGGTGTCAGATCGACCCTCATCAGAGGTTGCGGTGGAGCTAGGTATCCGTCGCAATCAGCTCTATAAATGGAAAGAGCAACTTGAGAATAGAGGTGGCGACGCCTTTTCAGGTAAGCGCGGCAGGCCATTGAAAGAGAACCAGAGTGAAGTGGTTAGTCTGCGCCAGGAAAATAGCCAGCTCCGCGAAGAGGTCGAAATCCTAAAAAAAGCGGCTGTAGATTCAACGGGTGGCTGCAACAGATACTCTGAATGTGTCCATAACGGAGAGTTATCTGATGAAAAGAACATATACACAGGAAGAACGCGATCTTGCCTTTGATTTGTGGAAACA
>JABIUH010000102.1 GCA_018701055.1 Woeseia sp.
CCCAGAAATCGTATCGTCGGCAGTGGTTTGCGTGTTTCGGGGTGCACTCGACGGTCGCTCACTACCTGATCCCCCACCCATCAGCATGCCGGCGCAGGCGGATAGTAATAAGATAGACGAAAGGACGAATAATGCTCTCATAACGGCAGACCATCACGCAGCAACCAGCATGTGATTGTACTGAAGTGATCCGTGAGAACCTAGCCAGAATGACAATTGTGTCATCAAAATCCTGTAATATATGGAAGGCAAACACTATAATATGCCGCTGGCCTTTCGGGGAAAGGCTGCGCTCCCTTTATATCGAATCCGAGCGAAAAAAATAACCAATATTCTTCTGGGAGAAATAAAGAATGAACCCATTAAAAAGCGTTCCGGGCACAATCATCGCCGGATTCGTCCTCGCAATTGTCATACTGCTGGCAACGGGCGATGGCCCTATGACTGCTATCGGGTCCGGCAAGGCGAATGCGCTCATCATTTGGTTCCATGTATTTGCAGGAATCATTTGGATCGGCTTGTTGTACTACTTCAACTTTGTTCAGGTGCCTGCATTAGGCGAAGCTGCCAGTGATGATGGCGGTCCAGGCGGAGCCGGCATCACCAAGTACGTCGCACCAAGAGCGCTGTTTTGGTTTCGGTGGGGTGCTTTGGCAACCTGGGTAACCGGAGCTGCATTCCTGATGCATTCTGCCAAAGGCAGTCTGGCAGGTGCATTCATGCTCGGCATGGGGGGCGAGACCATACATGCCTACAACATGACGATCGGCATCGGCGCGTGGCTTGGCACCATTATGCTGTTCAATGTTTGGGTTTTGATTTGGCCTAATCAGAAAAAGGTACTCGGCATGGTTGAGGCAAGCGCTGATGAAATCGCGAAGGCCAAGAACATGGCCTTTATGGCCTCACGCTCCAACACTTTGATGTCTATTCCGCTGATCATGAGCATGGTGGGCGCAGGTCACGGGTTCATCATGTAGTTGCCCGCACGAGCAGTGACAAGCCCGGCCTGGTGCCGGGCTTTGTCTTTGCGCAAGATAAATAATAAATGAAAGAATCCGAGCAACTCACCGACGTAATCTGCGACAACGTAATGCGTGCGCTTGATGAAGATCTTGGTAGCGGCGATCTAACCGCCGACCTGGTTGCTGCAAGCGCGAATGCTCGAGCAATCGTTATCGCGAGAGAGTCGATGACAATCGCCGGGCAGCTCTGGGTTAACGAAGTTTTTCGTCAGTTAGACCCTAACGTGTCTGTCGAATGGGTGTGCAATGACGGTGATCCCATCTCCGCAGACGCAGAGATTTGCATCATCACCGGCCTGGCACGCGCAATTCTGAGTGGCGAAAGAACCGCATTGAACTTCATGCAATTACTTTCTGGCACTGCCACAACTACCGCTCGTTACGTTCGCGCAGTCGACGAAACGAAGGCAAGAGTTCTTGATACTCGGAAAACAATTCCGGGAATGCGACTCGCTCAGAAATATGCAGTGCGTTGCGGTGGTGGCAACAATCACCGCATTGGATTGTTTGATGCAATTCTAATCAAGGAAAATCACATCGTAAGCTGTGGTGGCATCACTGCAGCGGTCAAGACCGCGCAACAAAAATACCAAGGGTTGTCGATTGAGGTTGAAGTTGAATCGATAGCCGAACTTGAGGAGGCGCTTTCTGTTGGTGCGGACCGGCTTTTGCTCGACAATTTCGACATTGCGGATTTACAAGCGGCAGTGAACATCAACCAGGAGGAAGGCCGCCCGCCCGCGGAACTCGAAGCCTCTGGCGGCATTACACTGGATACAATTCGCGCCATCGCCGAGACCGGCGTTGACTACATCTCCATTGGCGCTATGACTAAGGACGTTGCTGCAGTCGATCTGTCAATGCGCTTTCACTACGAAGATTAAACGCCGCTCTGCATAGTTGGTCGT
Source organism: Woeseia sp. (assembly GCA_018701055.1). Lineage (GTDB taxonomy): Bacteria > Pseudomonadota > Gammaproteobacteria > Steroidobacterales > Woeseiaceae > SZUA-117. The sequence continues at coordinate 1,934 of JABIUH010000102.1, forward strand.
TGCTGCAAATAATCAGTTGCAGCCTCATACGCGAGCGCAAACTCCAATACTTTTTTATCTTCGCCCATGCGACCCATAAATTGCATACCCATAGGCCTGCCCGCGCTATCAAAACCTGCAGGGAGATTGATCACGGGCAATCCGGAAAGCGTTCCGCTGATGACCACCTCCATCCAACGATGGTAGGTGTCCATTTCCTTGCCGTCGATTTCCTTCGGCCAATGAATGTCTTTTGAAAATGGAAAGACCTGCGCCGTCGGCAACGCAAGAATATCGTAGGAATCGAACAAGGTGAGCAAAGCACGATACCAATCCGCGCGATCGCGCCCAGATTTCAAAACGCGTTGCGCCGACATGTCGAAACTACCTTCTATCTCCCAAACAAATTCGGGCTTCAGCTGTGCCCGTAACGCCGGATCATCGTATAGCGCTTTTGCGTCGCTCAACGTCCAATGCCGGAAAGTCAGCCACGTTTGCCACAATCGCTCCATTTCATAATCGGGATGACAAGGCGTTACAAGCGCTCCCGCACTAGTAATAGACCTAAGAGCATCCTCGCAGACATCGAGCACGCCGGGCTCCGTAGGGAGATAACCGTTGTAATCGCCCATCCAACCAATACGGTAACCAGAAAGATCCGGCTGGCGATACTGGTCAAACTCAGGCACTCGATCACGACGACTTAATGGATCACGAGAATCGTAGCCTGCCATTGTGCCTAACAAGCGAATGGTATCTTCGACATTACGGCCCATCGGTCCGCTGGTGGACAATTGGTGATAAAAGAAATCACCGCGTGGTACCGACGGCACCCTGCCCTGTGATGGACGATAACCAACGACGTTGTTGAATGCGCCCGGGTTGCGCAATGATCCCATCATGTCGCTGCCATCTGCGATGGGCAGCATATGCGTAGCCATGCCACACGCCGCACCCCCACTACTACCTCCGGCGGTTAGACTCGGATCGTAAGCGGCACCTGTTGCACCATGGACAGGATTGTAACTTTGGCTACCCAATCCAAACTCTGGCGTATTGGTTTTACCAATAAAAATTGCACCCTGCGCACGTATGCGTGCGACATGTAGGTCGTCATCCTCTGCGACCGTACCCGCGAAAATCGGTGATCCCGAACTCGTCTCCAAACCTTTGGCGTCGGACAAATTCTTAATCGCATGCGGCATGCCATGCATCCAGCCCCGATATTCGTCATTGTCAAGCGCTTGGTCGGCGAGTCCGGCCTGTGCAAGCAGCGAATCATCATCGACCATACTGACAATCGCGTTATAGACAGGATTGTATCGATGAATTCGATCCAAATATGCCTGCATGACTTCAACGCAGGTGACATGTTGTTGTTTAATAGCCGCTGATAGTTGTGACGCGCCGAGGTCGGTTATGTCTGCGGGAACGTCGTTCGCAAGGATTTGTACTGGTAGTGATAGCGCGATGCTAACACCGGTGGTTCCGCCTAAAAATTCGCGTCTGTCCATCTTAAAGCCCTTTCAAAACTAGAATATTGCTCTGACGAGCAAATAGAGTACTGACGGTGCGAGCAAACAGCCTACACCCGTATAAAACGTTGCCGTCATGGCACCGTAGGGGACGAGTTTCGGATCTGTCGCTGCAAGCCCTTCGGCGACGCCACTGGTTGTGC
>JABIUH010000101.1 GCA_018701055.1 Woeseia sp.
CAAAAGCTTTTCTATTTGCCAGATGCGCACACCGATTTTGTTTTTGCTGTATTTGCGGAAGAATTCGGTTTGCTTGGCACCGTATTGCTAATCTCTCTTTTCTCCGCATTGCTTTGGCGTGTTTTCAAATTAGGCATTCGTGCTGCGAATAGCGAACGTTTTTTCGAGGCGTACCTAACGATCGGAATTGGTGCGTGGCTTGGTTTGCAGGCGTTTATCAACATCGCGGTAAACATGGGGCTGCTGCCGACCAAGGGTCTGACGTTGCCACTCATTAGTTACGGCCGCTCAAGCATGATTGTCGCACTGGTCAGTATCGGCATACTGATGCGCATTCACCATGAGCTACAAAATGATGATCGCCACCTAAACAGTCGAAAACCTAAATCCAGGGCGAAGCGATGAGCGATCCAACGATTATGATTCTCGCGGGCGGGACAGGTGGCCACGTCTATCCGGCATTGGCTGTAGCAACTGCGCTACGCCAACAATCATGTGACATCGTATGGCTTGGCACGCACCGAGGCCTCGAAGCGCGCGTCGTACCCGCAGCAGGTATTGCGATGGAATGGATTTCGGTGAGTGGGCTGCGCGGTAAGGGATTGCCCACTAAATTGCTGGCACCTTTCAAATTGATTTACGCCCTGTCGCAATCAATTTACGCCATATGGAAGCATCGCCCTGCGGCGGTACTTGGCATGGGCGGTTTCGTCAGCGGGCCAGGAGGTCTTGCCGCCTGGTTAACGCGTCGACCGCTTATTATTCATGAACAAAATGCCGTTTCTGGCTTTACTAACCGTCTTCTGGCGCGTTTTGCCCGGGTTGTGCTGCAGGCCTTCCCGGGCAGTTTTAATCCCCGTTTCAACGCCGAAACTGTTGGCAATCCCGTGCGTGCGGACATCGCTGCGATTGATGTACCGCAAATACGTTTTGCGAACAGGAAGGGGCCCATCCGCTTACTGGTTCTAGGTGGAAGCCAGGGCGCGTTGGCGCTGAATCAAATCGTTCCCGCCGCAATTGCCTTGTTACCGGCAGAAATATGCCCAGTGGTTCGGCATCAAACAGGGCCGCGTACGCTTGATGACGCTCGTGCAGCCTATGAAACACACGGAATAGCGGCAAAACTATCAGCTTACATCGAAGACATGGCCGAAGCTTACGCATGGGCCGATATGGTCGTTTGTCGCTCAGGCGCACTAACCGTCGCTGAAGTTTCGGCGGTAGGTTTGGCGGCGATCTTCGTGCCATTCCCTGCTGCAGTCGACGATCATCAGACGGCAAATGCTGCTCCGATGGTTGAAGCGGGCGCTGCGCTTGTTATACAGCAAGATCAGTTGAGTGAAGAGTCGCTAGCACGTCTGCTAGAGCGCTGGTTGGTAAGCCGCGACGATTTACTGGAACGCGCCAGTAAAGCGCGCAGTCTCGCTAAGCCTGCAGCATTGCAGCGAATAACAAATTTGTGCCTCGAGAGTGCAGGGGTGCTGACATGATCAAACGCATGCGTCGCATCAATCGCGTTCATTTTGTTGGCATCGGCGGTTCAGGAATGTCGGGCATCGCGGAAGTGATGTTGAGCCTGGGCTATGAAGTGCAGGGCTCCGATCTGAAAAAGAACGCTTCAGTTTTGCGCCTAGAAAACCAGGGCGCGAAGGTATTCATCGGTCATGACAAAAATCATGTACGTGAGGCGGATGCGGTCGTGGTATCCAGTGCCGTAAATGAATCGAACCCGGAAGTTGTCGCGGCACGTGACGGCTTGTTGCCGGTTGTGCCGCGAGCCGAAATGCTGGCAGAGTTGATGCGCTTCCGTTACTCGATCGCAGTCGCAGGTACGCACGGGAAAACGACGACAACAAGTTTGGTTGCTAGCGTGTTGGCGGAAGGCGGTTTGGATCCAACTTTCGTTATTGGTGGTCGCTTAAAGAGCGCCGATACCAATGCACGTCTTGGGCAGGGTGAATACCTGGTTGCCGAAGCTGATGAAAGTGATGCCTCATTCGTTCATCTGAAGCCCATGTTGGCGATCGTAACCAACATCGATGCCGATCACATGTCGACCTATGCCGGCGACATGGAAAAGCTTCGTAGTAGTTTCATCGAATTTCTACACAATCTGCCTTTCTATGGTCTGGCGATCTTGTGTGCGGACGATCCTGGGATCAATGAGATTCTCGGCCAAGTCGGCCGCTCGGTGGTGACCTACGGTGTCGACAACGAAGCAGACATCAAAGCATTTAATATCCAGTTCGACGGCGAGCAAACGTCTTTCGATGTGCAACGCGTCGGACACGATGAAAGTTTGGCTATTAAGTTACGCTTGCCAGGATTACACAACGTCCAAAACGCGCTGGCGACGATTGCAGTTGCGAACGAGTTGCAAATCAGCGATGAAGCGCTGGTCGTTGCGTTGGAACAATTTGAAGGTATTGACCGACGCTTCCAAATTCTTGGTGATGTCACTACGAAGAACGGCGAAGTCATGTTGGTCGATGATTATGGACATCATCCAACCGAAATCGCGGCAACTTTAGCTGCTGCACGCTCCGGTTGGCCGGGTAGGCGTGTTGTATTGGCTTTTCAGCCACACCGGTTTACGCGCACGCGTGATCTGATAGACGATTTTGCAGCGGTACTGAGTGATGCCGACGTTCTCCTTGTCCTCGAAGTATTCGCGGCAGGCGAAGACCCGATTGCCGGTGCGGATGGCCGAGCCATTGCACGTGCAGTGCGGACGCGTGGGGGTGTTGAGCCGGTATTCGTTGAAACACTTGATGAGCTGGTGCCAGTCCTAGACGACGTGCTGATGGAGGGTGATCTCGTTCTGACGATGGGGGCTGGCGACATTGGCCGATTCGCAGCGGGTTTGCCAACGCGATTGTCAGCGCAATCTTCCAACGCCCCGCACCTGAAGGTGCACAAATGATGGCTGCGCAGAATGTTCCGGCTGTGAACGGCGAAATTCGCGAAAACGAATTGATGAGTCGGCATACGTCATGGCGCGTCGGTGGACCGGCAGGCGTCTTTTTCAAACCAGACGGCCTGGATGACTTGTCCCAGTTCTTGCGCTCACTTGAATCTAATGTGTCGGTTTTTTGGTTCGGACTTGGCAGTAATATTTTGGTGCGCGACGGCGGGCTACGGGGCGTGGTTATCGCGACCGCCGGGATTTTCAACGTGCTCGAAAAGTTACGCGGGCACCGCGTTCGTGTCGGCGCGAGCGTTGCTTGTACTCAGCTTGCGCGCCAATGCGTACGTTGGGACTTTGGGCCGTCGGAGTTTTTTGCGGGCATCCCGGGCTTGCTCGGTGGCGCTCTTGCGATGAATGCCGGCGCACATGGCGGCGAAACCTGGGAGAGGGTTAGCTCGGTACAAACGATTGATCGCTTTGGTGAAATTAGGCGACGCTTTCCTGACGAGTATGTCGTCGGGTATCGGAATGTTCAGGGCCCGACAGACGAATGGTTTGTTGAGGCGGAACTGGAATTCGAACCTGATGCGATTGCCAGTATGGAAACGCTAAAAGAAATGCTGGAGCAACGCAAGGATACTCAGCCACTCGGCTTGCCAACTTGCGGTTCTGTTTTCAGAAATCCGCCCGGCGATTATGCTGCAAGACTGATTGATGCGTGCGGCCTGAAGTCGTGCCGAATCGGCGAGGCAGAAGTTTCCGAGAAGCACGCGAACTTCATCGTTAATCGCGGTGATGCGAGCGCCCGCGATATTGAAAATCTAATTCTACATGTACAACAAACTGTAGCGGATCAGACTGGAGTTGAGTTGATCCCTGAAGTGAAGATTGTGGGCGAGGACACGATATGACGCCGGTTCTTGCTGACACACGCGCGATGATCGCCGATGCAAATGATTTTGGGCGGGTTGCAGTGCTTTATGGCGGCGATTCTGTAGAACGAGAGGTGTCACTCGATACCGGAGCAGCTGTGCTTGAAGCGCTCCTATCCCGCGGTATTGATGCCCATGGCTGGGATCCGTCTGTGCGGAGTCTCAGCGAACTGCCGACCGCTGGTTTCAACCGTGTGTGGATTGCACTGCACGGCACTGGCGGTGAAGACGGCGCACTGCAGGGTGCACTGCAATGGATGGACCTGCCCTACACCGGCAGCGGTGTGATGGCGTCGGCGCTCGCGATGGATAAAGTGCGCAGTAAACAACTATTCAGGGAGGCGGGCATTGAGACCCCGGAATACCGCATCGTTTGGAACTCCGGTGACGCGAAGTTGGCCGCCGATCAGTTCGGTTTTCCGCTGTTCATTAAGCCTTCCAGCCAGGGATCGAGCGTTGGCTTGAGTAAAGTTTTCGAACTAAAAGAACTTGAAGAAGCGGTTGACCTCGCACTCAGCTTTGGCGGACCGGCGCTAGCCGAGCGTGGTGTTGTTGGCGTTGAATCAACTGTCGCAGTTTTACAAGGGCAGGCGTTGCCCAGTATTCGCATCGAAACGCCGCGGGTATTTTATGATTATCGTGCGAAGTACGAATCTGAAAAAACACAATTCCATTGTCCGGGGACGGACAACGGAGAACTTGAGCGTCGCTATCACGACAGGGCGATAGCCG
>JABIUH010000100.1 GCA_018701055.1 Woeseia sp.
CTATCGAGTCGCACACCGCGAAATGATTCCAACCGTACCGCACGACACGAACCAATACTCGAACAATTTGTGCGAGGCATCTCATCGCGCTACACGTGAAAAGGAACGTCAGGTGAAACGGTTCCGAACGGTAGCAACAGCACAGAGATTCTCGGTGCTTCACGCCCGCGTTCGAAATCTCCTAAATTGGGGTTGGCACGCGATGAGCGCGTCAACCTATCGGTATTTCCGCACCAGTGCGTTCAATGCATGAACAGCGGCTACCTTCGCCTGAAATTCGAATGCGCCTGCACTGCTTAACTCCTCTCAGAGTTTGTGACAAAGCCCTCGCTACACCCTGGGCGGGGCGCGACACGATGCCCCCTCGCTCGCGCGCATTGGCCGCTCTCGCACATCCTTGTGCTTCGCGGCACCGGCACATCCGTGTGCATTGGGCGCGAATAATCTGTGGTATCTCACCAGATGAACCTTGGGGCGCGGCACCAGCGCCGCCAATCGCGCGATGAAGTCGTGTGGCTCGAACAATACGTGAGTGGTGCCATCACTAAACGCACGCTTCAACTCAAGCACGAACAACCCGTCACCATCAAGGCTCAGGCGCTCTTGTGCGATGGGACCTCGGCAACTGGCGGCTCATTGCTTCCGGACGAAGAATTCAATGCTATTTTGGCGGCGGGTCAGAAGCTGTTGAGCCGATGATTTCTGGCACGTTAAATATAAACACAAGTGAGGGTTTAATTATGAGATTTGTTATCGGACAAATCACGCACGAAACAAATACGATGTTCGGCGTGCCGACATCAGTAGATGTATTTCGTCGTAAGGATTGGGCTCTCGGACAAGACGTTATTAAGCTGCATGACGGGGTAAGAGATTACCTTGGGGGTATGATTGATGCCGCCCGAAAAAACGATATCGAGGTTGTTCCAACATTTTCAGCCAATGCTGTGCCATCTGGTGTAATCATGCGTTCCGCGTTTGATCAGATGCTTGGTCATTTGCTGGCCGGCATCAAAAATGCGGGAGAAATTGACGCGATTTGCCTGGCGCTGCACGGTGCTGGATCGGCTGAAGGCATTGACGATATCGAGGGGGCGATCCTGAACGCAGTTCGTGAACTGGTCGGGCCTGAATTGCCGGTTATTGTCACGCTTGATCTTCATGTTCACATGACAACTGAGATGGTTGAACAGTCTACCGCGTTAATGATTGTCCATGAATACCCCCACATAGATTGTTATGAGTGCGGATTTAGTGCGATTGAACTGGCATACCGAACTGTTCGCCGCGAAGTTTCACCGGTGATGCGGATGATCAGTTTACCAATGTTCATTCCCCCAACGACGACATATAGCGGCCCTGCATATGAGATCAAACAGCGTTGTAAACACTGGGAAGAAAAGGGGCTTTTGCATGTAAGCTTTGGCCATGGCTTCCCACATACTGACGTTCCGGTGATCGCATCCAATGTGATAGCAATCGCGGATGGCGACGCCAAGCTTGCAGAAGAAGCTGCCATGGACGTTGCCAACCAAGTTTGGAACAGCCGAGAGGAATTTCGACCCCGTTATCCGGATCCGGCAACGGCCCTGACCATGGCGAAAGAAGCTGCCCACGGTCCGGTGGTGATTGCAGAGGTTTCCGACAACACAGGCGGCGGCGCGCCGGGGTGCGGAACGCATCTATTGAAGGCAATGTTGGAAGCGGATATTCCTAATTCTGCATTCGGATTTATTTATGATCCTGTGGCATCAGATCAAGCCCATGCGGCTGGGCCCGGTGCGACGATCTCAATTGAAATTGGGGGCCAAATCGATCCCGATTGCCTAGGGGCGCCGGTTCAGGTAGAGGCATATGTCAAATCAGTTACCGATGGACGCCATATTGTCCAGTCAGAAATGGGTGGCGGCAGACAAATAGATCTGGGAAAGATGGCCCGCCTTGTTATTGGCAATGTTGACATAATCATCGGCAGTGAGAGGTATCAAACGATCGACCCAGAGATATTTTTGCAGCACGGCATTGATGTTACTCGTTACAAAATCATCGCTCTGAAGTCACAAAACCACTTTCTGTCTGGATTTGGCACACTGGCAGCCGAAGTTATTCGAACCGACCCTCCCGGGTGGACACCAAGCGATCTGACACATCTGGATTATCAGCGCATTTCCCGTCCGATTTGGCCGTTGGACGACAATGTCAAATGGGACCAACAATCATGAATTACCGAGTATTCTGATGGCCGACGCAGCACAAAATCATGTTCTGTTGAAAGTGGAACAATTGAAGGTGCAATTTGCCACTGACCTTGGCGATGCTATCGTGACCGATGAGGTTTTGTCACAAGAATTCGTGAGCGCGCCATAATGTCGGGATGAAACGAGATTCACTCTATAGCGGTTGCCACTTTCCGCCGGAGATTATTTCGCACGCAGTGTGGCTCTACGTGCGCTTCACTTTAAGTTTGCGCGACGTTGAAGAACTCCTGGCACAACGTGGCATCATTGTCTCGTACGAAACCGTGCGTCGATGGTGTCTAAATTTCGGGCTTGAGTACGCGCGTCGTGTTCGCCGACAACGCCCTGTGCAAGGCGACCGCTGGTATCATGATGAGGTCTTCGTGTCGATTGGCGGCCAACGATATTATCTGTGGCGCGCCGTCGACCAAGACGGTGATGTCATTGACATGTTGCTACAGAAACGTCGCAACGGCGTGGCCGCCAAACGCTTCTTTCGTAAACTGCTAAA
>JABIUH010000099.1 GCA_018701055.1 Woeseia sp.
CGATATACCGGCTCGTGTCGAGCCCGTAAATGACACCATTGCGACGTCAGGATGTCCGCTCAATGCAACGCCAACGGATGGTCCGTCCCCATTGATCAAATTGAACACACCGCGAGGGACGCCTGCTGCATCCAGGATTTCCGCGAAGATTATGGCGTCAAAAGGGGCGATTTCGCTGGGTTTCAACACCATGGTGCAACCAGCAGCAAGCGCGGGCGCAACCTTAACTGTGATTTGATTAATAGGCCAGTTCCAAGGTGTAATCAAGGCGCACACACCAATCGGCTCTTTGGCAATCTGGGTGGTGCCTAAGTCTTCCACAAACGCCATGTTTTTCAATGCGTCGATTGTGGCCTGAATGTGTTGTGGTCCGCTGGCTGCTTGCGCGTACTTGGCAAGTTTCCACGGGGCGCCCATCTCTTCCATTATTGCGGTTGCCACGTCATCGTGACGTTTGGCGAATTCTTCAAGAATTCTCTCCAGGAGCGCAATGCGATCCTCGCGGCTGGTTGCGGCAAATGCGGGTCCGGCGCGTTTGGCAGCCGCGACAGCTCTATCGACATCGGCAGCAGAACCAAGGCTAATTCGACCGCAGACCTTTTCGGTTGCCGGATTTATCACCGGAAACGGATTAGGCTCAACTGGGTCAACCCATTCGCCATCGATGTAAAACTGGAGCATGTCACGCATTTGGAGGATTCCTGCAAATTCTGGGCATTAAGCGACCGCGAATGATATCTCAATCCGCCGCGGATCGCGGAAGAAATTCGCCGCAATCGTGGCGGATCTCGCTTCCGCTCGTTAGCATACGTGCCTATGACTGAAATCATCGCAAAGCTTGAGCAAATTGTGGGCTCTACGGACGTGTTGACGGGCGACGAGCGTCTGGCACGGACGCCGGCGTGGGAGACGCACCAGCCCTGCAATGCGCTTGCTATTGTCCGGCCCTCGTCAACCGATGAGGTGGCGCAGGTGATGCGGCTTTGCCATGAATTGGGCCAGACGGTCGTGCCCTATGGTGGGCTGACCAATCTGGTTCAGGGCTGCGTGACCACAGACAAAGATATTGCGCTGTCGTTCGAAAGGATGAATCAGATCGAGGAGGTCGATCGAACCGGGCTGACGATGGTTGCCGGAGCCGGCGTAACGCTACAACAGGCGCAAGAGAGAGCAGAACAAGAAGGACTCTTTTTTCCGGTTGATATTGGTGCACGCGGTACCTGTATGGTCGGTGGCAACGTCTCGACCAACGCCGGTGGAACCAAAGTCATTCGACACGGAATGATGCGGGATTCGGTGCTGGGCATGGAGGTCGTATTGGCCGATGGCACGGTGCTCGATTCAATGAATCGGTTTCTTAAGAATAATTCGGGGTTTGATCTTAAGCAGCTCTTTATAGGCACGGAAGGCGTACTTGGGCTCATCACTAAAGTCGTGTTTCGACTGGAGGTGACATCCAAATCGCACAATGTCGCGTTGCTTGCCTGTCGCGATTACGCGAGCGTGCTGGCCGTCTTAAGAAACGTGCAGGACGATCTCGGTGCGAACCTCTGTGGATTTGAGGTCATGTGGAGTGAGTTCATCAAGAATGTTGTTAAGCCAGTTGGCAAACTGACGGCACCGATCGCAACAGAATATCCCTTTTATATCATTGTGGAATCAATGGGAACGCAAATCGGTACCGACGATCAGGCGTTTGAAACCTGCCTCGAGAGTCTGATGGAGCGAGAGTTGGTCGTCGACGGAACGATCGCAAAGTCCGGGCAGGAACGCGATGCGATTTGGTCAATTAGGCATGAAGTGGAATGGCTGGTTAGAAACGCATTTAATTTCGACGTTAGCCTGCCCATCGCATCCGTTCATGAATATGTCGAAAACGTAACCAAGAGAATCTGTGCTGACGTTGCGGATGCTGAAGTGGCGGCGTTTGGTCACTTGGGTGACAACAATATTCACATATCGGTGTTAGCAGAGGATCACAGTGACGAAAACACGTACCGTATTCAGAAACACATCTACGAGGCGTTAGTTCCTTACCGAGGTGCTATTTCAGCCGAGCACGGTATTGGATTGGAAAAACGTGAGTGGCTGCCAATAAGTCGGACAGATGCTGAAATTGAATTGATGAAGACACTCAAGCGTTCGCTAGATCCACGCAATATTCTCAATCCTGGCAAGGTTATTGCGCTGGATTAATTGACTGGCGGTCTGCTAGCGCCGACGCCTAAAAATCGTAACGGAAACCTAGTTGAAGCGATCGACCCGGAAGCGGAAACGATTCCTTTAACGGTGATGTGTGTTGCCGCGCATCTTCGTCGCCTAAGTTTTTCGCGCGCAGAAAGACCAAAATGTCGGGGTCCGACCATACGTAGGAAACCTCGGCAGACAAAAGCGTATAAGCGTCCGTTGAAAGTTCGTTACTGGCGACGCGGTGTTGTTTTTGATGCGTCCGCAATTCTACGCCGGCCTCGAGTCGATCCATCGTGTAGTGCAGCCCGGCGCCATAACGTAGTGGTGGTATGCGCGGCAGACTCTCATTTGTGCTGCGATTTTCACCGCGAACGTAATCGCTAAACAATCGGGTATGGAGGTGCCCATTTGCTGTCTCCAATAATTCAATGCGGGCCTCTGCCTCAAAGCCGGCCAAACGCGCGCTAGTTTGACGATACTCGAACACTTGCAAGTCATCTTCTATTGCAGCGGTCGGCGACAATAGAATGTAGTCGTCAATGTCATTAATAAAAAAGGCGACTTCCCATTCAATGCGCTCGCTGTCACTCCGTAGGGCGATATCAATATTTGATGATAGTTCTCGGTCTAGAAATCCAGAGCCCAGAGCAACAGATCCTCGTTCGATGCGGTCAACCGCAACGTGCGCACCGTCCGCAAATAGCTCGGTGGAATTGGGATGTCGCTCGGTCAGCGCATAATTGATGGCTATGCTGCTTTGTCCGTTCAGTAGCCAAACTACGCCGACTGAGCCGCCAAGTGCATTGTCGCTGTAGCCGACCGGAAACACCGGCGTGCTGATCGATTGGCGTTCGATTCGACCGCTACCCTGCATGACCAGCCGATCGCTGATGGGCCATTCCTCGAATACGAATAGGCTCGTCTGTTTGGTCGTCGACTGCGGAACGAATGCTTCATCACCAATAGCATCGAAATCGATTTTTTTGGTTTGCAAACCAAGTGTCCCTTCAACGGGTCCCAGTTGCCCATGTCGCCATTCGATACGAGCATCCAGTCCGCCAGTGTCGAAAATCGTCCCAATAGCGTCGCCTTCAAACTCCGTATGTAGATAGTCGTTTCGCGCTAAACGAAAACGCAGCTCGGAACCTTGCGGAAATTCGTATTCGCCCTTTACATCGAATCGCGATTGCTCCAGGTTGATGCGAACAGATTCTTCCGCTCCAGCATCTTCATCAGCGTGGCCGGGGACGCCGTAGTTGCTGTTGTGCTCGCTAAGGGAAAAGCCAATGAACCCTGCGTCACCCGTGAGCGTAATGGCCATCGCGCCGCCATTGGTTTCACTGTCAGTATTTTCAACAGTGCCAGCAGCTTCATCTAATTGAATTCCGCCGTTCTCCGCTAATTCCATTGCTCTCAGTTGTGAGGATTCCACGAATCCGGGAATTTCGACATCGTCTGTTGTCCGGCGGTAATAATCGAAATGCGTCGTCACTCGATCGGTGCCAATGTTTAGTTGAGTTGCCAACGACTGCATATCGGTGGCGGTATCGGCGCCTAACGCAAGCATGCCGTCCATCGGGCTTTGCATTGCGGTGTCACGAATACGACCATCGATGACGTTGACGAGACCACCGGCTGCGCCGCTACCGTAGAGCAATGTTGCGGGGCCGCGGACAATTTCCACACGTTCTGCCAGTGCGCTGTCGACGCTGACGGCATGATCTTCACTGAGCGCTGATGCATCGAGCGAATCCAGACCATTGGACAAAACGCGCACTCGTTCGCCAAATTGACCTCGAATGACCGGACGTGAAGCGACCGGTCCGAAGTAACTTGAACTGACGCCTAGCTCATGTGAAATAGTTTCACCCAAACTCGCGGCTTGCTTTTTGGCGAGCGTGTCTCCGCCAACGATCGCGGTCGGTTGAGCCAGTTGTTCTACAGTTCTGTCGAGCGCAGCGCCTTGAACGACGATTTCGTCGATCGCATGTTCTTCATATTCCTGGTCAGTTTTTTGCGCCGTTGCACAAGGAACGAATACAAATAACGTCGAAACCGCAGTTATTGATGCTGTAAGTAAACGTAAATGGTGTTTTGAAATATGCATTTTTCTCTCCAACGTCATCGTCGTTCACCAGTCGGAGGGACTGGTTGTCCGGCTGGGTCATCATTGTGCTTTCCGTAGGTTCGGACGATTAGAAGAGTGGTGGTGCTCGTGAATTAAATGCTCGCACTTGAACTGGGATGTGGCTATTGGCGTAGGTCTCACCCGGTAATGAATAGATCACGTAATGAATTTCGGACTCAATATCTACGCTTATCGCACCGTCAAAACGGTCCTGTTGGGCGCAGACGCGACAGGTATTTGATGCATCTTCCGCCAGATGTTCGAACTGGTGGCTGGCAACCGAAATTTGCATTAATGCCAAGACGACCACAGCTAGGCCTGCGGAACGAATCCGTGATGCGCTGCGTCGTGATTGGTATTTTCGGTGCGTACTCATTGCGCCAATGACTTTCCGAAGGCATGAAATGGTCGTATTGATTATATGGGACCGTTAACAACGCCAATGGTGCCCTGATTTATTGGGAATTAATACTTAAAAATCGGCTCGGGTGCCTATCCAGGACATTGTTCTCAAATTCGAAATCATGAGGCTTGACCATATATTTACTGGCATAAAAATATAGGGACGCGAACGGGCAGTCCGCTAACAATGCCGCTTTGGCAACCTGTAACAGGGAGCTACGTGCGCCTAAATAGGCTTCGATATTGGCACGAACGATCAAGCTGTCAAAAATTGGGGTTATCGTAGCCCCAAAGATTTTGTTAATTATTGGATCAAATTATTTCTGCGAATATTGCGTAGATTAATTACAATTTCTATTGGCAAAAACTAAATCCAATTTACGTCAATCTTACTGAATCCAACTCGACAGATCGCGATCGACAAGAGGTTGAAGTTGGTGAGCATCGTCCCGAAATCTATCGACTAAACGACTGCGCATGTCGTCATATAGTGGTGCTGCTCTGGCGTGTGTCGATTTCGTCAGTTTGTTGCCGACGAATGTTTTGGCACTATCTTAAAGCTTGCGGCTTAACCATTATCGTCCGCGGAAAATTGCATAAAGCAGTCGCGCCAACGCGGTATCTCGTTTAACCAATCCTTTGTTGTGTCGGCTGGACGTATCGACAACGAAATTTGGATCTGCTTCAAGGAAATCGAATATGCAGCTCAAATAAAGTACCGAATCCACACAAGATCTTCATAAAACATGATATTGATCTGTTCTCGCGGAAAGGTTTGTAGATATTGTTTAACTATATTCAGCATACAGTTCATGCCGAATACAGTGACGGCGCCCCACCAAAAATTGACTGCGTCGTCTGGTTCACTGTCGAGTGCGGCGCCGAAATCTACGATTGATTTCCAGCCTGTGCGCCTATCCATGACGAAATGCGAATACGCTCGCTCCACAGGTGCGGGCAAAACGATCAACAGTTTTGTCTTCGGTGTTCGTGCCGCAATGCGCGCGTAGACACCCGGATAATGCCAATAGGTCGGTGATACTTCGCCCCGAATGGCCGTGTTGCCTGCTCACAATGATTCGTACTGCTGCATATCTCGCGGAATGCGGTCGGGAATCATCATGGTGTATCGACCTTCGGATTCTGCCTGATACTCGTGACCATACTGTGCCTCAAGCGACGCGAAATCGGATGCGCCGTCGGCGACAGGAAAATGTTGTGGCCAGTTCCTGTCGCTCATTTCTATTTCGGGGTGTTGGCCCAAGTAATTATAGAGTGAGGTTGTGCCGACTTTGACAGCACCGAGAACAATGAAGGACGGCGACGGCATTAGCGCGTGTCCCCAATGCTAAAAAGTGTGTCAATCATTTCAGTGGCCTTTTATCGCCAGTTTATTATTTTCATTTTTGGAATTGAGAGCATGGTAAGACAGTCACCAGATTTTTACGCGGGGATACATAA
>JABIUH010000240.1 GCA_018701055.1 Woeseia sp.
ACCCGTTGATCCAGTTAAGTTTGTTCACTAGCCCCGCCAAATGTCGCTTGGCACCCAGCAATGTCTCCACCGAGCATCGTTCTGCAGTACTGCGCCCATCTCCATCGTGCGATTTAATAACAATGTCCCTGTGTGCTCGATCCGCATAATAGTATAATCGGCTGATTCTTCTAGGGGAAAATGTTGCAAGCCATACACAGCTCCACCTCTCGTAATTATATTAGTGTCATGGGATTGAAAACGTGAACCATTTTGAGAGAAAGAATGTGAGATCGATCACATTGAGGCGGATTTTTCATTGCCTGCGGTACGTGTTATTCGTGCGTTGGATCAGATTATCGAATGGCGCAGAAAACCTAAGCGACTGCGTTGCGATAATGGCCCAGAATTTATCAGCTAGGAACTGAAAAAGTGGATGGATAAACACGCAATCCAGCTTGAGTTTATTCAGCCTGGCAAACCGAAACAGAACGCCTACGTCGAGCGCTACAATCGCACAGTGCGGTACGGCTGGCTAAGCCAATACCTGTTTGCTTCAATTTAAGAGGTGCAGGGCTATGCTACTGACTGGCTTTGGTCTTACAATCATGAACGGCCCAACAAGACGAATAGTGGCTTGCCACCGAAACGAATGCTGCGTGCAGCATGATCTCTACTTTTGGCGCCAGCTAAAAATGGGGTGATTACCATAGTGATTGCTCATAATCGCGTAGGCACACACATCAATACAGAAAACTTTGGCCAAGAATAGAAGCCTCGACTCTATCCAGCCTCGTCGGTGCTCAAAGTCATATCCGGTCAGAGCGTCCTTGTCGCATAAATAGGCGCGTCGCACACATCGGCTGACACAGTGGTAGTAAGGCGTAGCGTCAGGATTAATCAGAATACGGCGGGGTAATGTCATGCTCAGATTGAAGCACTACCGTCAATCCAATGCGCTAATCAAAACTGCGCGATTCGCCTATTTAACTTTGAGTGTCCTGATTAATAGTTGTTGGCGATTTAATTGTGGGTGTCCCAGTTGATTCCAGTTGATTAGTTTTCGTAGGGCCGCAGTTGTGATCTCGCGATGATGTGTCGTTGAATTTCTGAGGTGCCGTCCCAGATTCGTTCAAGTCGCGAATCGCGCCATAAGCGTTCAACCGGTAACTCTTCCATCAAGCCCATGCCGCCGTATATTTGTACGGTATTGTCGGCGACGCGTCCGAGTGCCTCTGACGCAAACAATTTGCACATAGCAGCCTCATCCGAGGTCATGCAGTTGTTGTCTGCGTTATTGCAGGCGTGCATCGTCATCAGGTCGGCGGCGTGAAGTTCTGTCGCCATATCGGCAATCTTGAATGCGGTGCCCTGAAACTTTCCAATCGTTTGGCCAAATTGTTTACGTGACGCGGCCCATTCTGTCGCAAGGTCTTTGAGCCGTTCCATTTTACCGCAGCATTGCGCGGCAACCCAAACACGGCCCATGTGGAGCCACTTATTGGCAAGATCCAAGCCCATGCCTTCTTCACCCAGAATGGCAGACTTCTGTACGCGACAATCGGTAAAACTCATTTCGTAGGTGCGGTAAGCACGTTGGCTCGCACAAAGTGGCCCAAGGCGTAAATCAAAACCTTTTTCGCCGGCGTCGATCAGAAATGCCGTTACTCTTTTACGCGGACCACGTTTGGTCTCATCAACGCCAGTGACCGCAAATAAGATGGCGAAATCCGGGGTGACCGGTGTGCTTATAAAATGCTTACTGCCATTAATGACGTAGTCGTCGCCATCCGCGACCGCGCGCGTCGCCATCGACATGATGTCGGATCCTGCGCCAGGTTCGGTCAGCCCAAAGCTCTCGTGTTTTTCACCTGTGACACAGGGGAGAAGATATTTTTCCCTCTGTTCACCTTCGCAGGCCAACAGCAGTTCTGTAGGGCGTGCGATATTGCCAGCAAGGCCGTAGCTTGCTTTGCCGAGTTCGCGCTCCATCAATCCAAGAGTAGTGTAGTCAAGACCACCACCCCCAACCGATTCAGGAAGGTTGGCGGCGTAGAAACCCATCTCTATGGCTCGTTGTTTAATATGCTCCGAGAGTTCTGGTGCAACTTCACCAGCGCGATCCGCGGCGGCCTCGTGTGGATAAATTTCCTCTTCCAGGAATGCACGTAGTGAGTCGAGTAGCATCGACTGCTCATCTGTCAGCTTATAGTTCATAGGTCTATTACTTTTTGTGTGTTGAACGGTCTAAACATTGCTGAGGGCAATGTAACAAAAACAGTAAAGTCTGCGCGGCTATACAGAGTGAATGATCAAAGCATCGACAGCGATTACACCGCCCTGGCCCGGCAGGACCAGTAATGGGTTGACGTCAAGTTCCTCGATGACATCCCAATGCGCGAGCGCGTAAGCGGCGATTGCGCTGATTGCTTTGGACAACGCGTGAATATCACCGCTCTGGCTACCGCGATAGCCCTGGATGAGGCGCGCAACGGACAGGGATTCGATCGCGGCTCTGATGTCATCCTCGGTTGCTGGAAGAAGCAAGCTGACACTATCGGCAATCAACTCAACAAGAATGCCGCCGCTACCAATAACCAATGCGGGTCCGAACTGTTCGTCGCGTTTGACCCCGACAATTAACTCGGCAAGCGGCGCGTCCGCCATGCGTTCAACGAGAAATTGCTCGACTTGAACGCCTTTGTCAGATGCGCTTGCTGCAATTTCAGCCACAGCGTTGACGACCGCGGACTCGTCTGTGAGGTTTAGTTTTACGACACCAAGATCGGTTTTATGGAGAAATTTTTCACCGACCGCTTTTACGACGACAGGATAGCCAAGTCCTTCTGCAATACCGGCGACTTCAGTTTCGTTGCCTGTTCCTCCGGCAGGTACGGGAAGGCCAAATTCTGCCAGCGCTTGTTTGCTCGCCCATTCATCCATTACGACTCGTTGGTCGGACCCATGAAGGTGGGTTGCGTGTCGCGGCAGATTTACGCCTTCTTGATGGTGTTCGACAAATTCGTAGTAGCGTGCGGCAGCCGCATAAGCGTACATACCGTCTTCCAGTCCTTGCAATGGCACGACACCTCCGGCGAGCGCGCGTTCTCGCGTTGCCTTGGGTAGCAATTCACTAATCGATGATGTCAGAAAAGCAGGCATGCCGGTTTTCTGATGTGCAACTACAAACGCATCCATTGCCATCGTCCATTCTTCGACTTCCGGACTGTCTATGTACGGCTCGTCATAAACGAGAAACGCCGCGTCATGATCGCCGTTCATGGAGGACGTAAAGCAACGCTCCATCGCGGGCTGATCGCCCCACACGGATGTGTTGTAATCAAACGGATTCGAAACCGTCACGTAGGGCGGAAACTGAGCTTCCAGATCTGCGAACTGAGTTGACGAAAATGGTTTCGTCTCCAGCCCAACTTCTGGTACCAGATCCGCAATGATCGCCGCTTCACCACCCGAGCATGAGAGTGTCATGACGTTTCGGCCTGACAACGGGCCAGCCAGATCAAGAATCTTTAGTGTTTCTAATAAACGATTCAGCGAGTTAACCCGCATCACGCCGAGTCGGTCGAATAATGCATCGTGCAGCGTATCTGAACCTGTGAGTGAGCTCGTATGACTATTTGACTGTCGTGCGCTTGCCTCTGTCTTGCCTACCTTCAAAACAACGATCGGAATTTTCTTGCGCGCTGCGCGTGCCGCCATTGCGGCGAACTTGTCGACGTCGTCAAAGCCCTCGATGTACATGCCGATCGCGCTCACGCGATCGTCATCGAGCAATGCCTCAATATAATCGGCGGGGCCAAGTGTCGCCTGATTCCCGCCGGCTATGATATGTGTGATATTCAACGACCGATCATTCATCGTCAGATTCATGGCGATATTGCCGCTCTGGGAAATGATCGCCACACCGCGTTCGACGGAATCACCACCAAACAAATAGGGCCATAAAGCGCATTGGTCCACGTAGTTGACCATGCCAAAACAATTGGGACCGATAATCGGCATGTCGCCGGCAGCGGCGATCAGCTCCGCCTGCAGGATTTCGCCCTCAGGACCAGACTCCGAAAATCCGGCTGCATAGCAGACAACACCACCAACCCCTAAGGCGGAAAGGGCTCGAACCGTTTCAATCGTCAGCTCACGACGAATAGCGATATAAGCGGCATCGGGCACGCCGGGAAGATCTTCGACCGACTGGAAACACTTAATGCCCGCGAGTTCACTCCGTGTGGGATGAACGGGCCAAATTTCACCTGTAAAGCCAATATCCTGCGACCGCCGAATCGACATCTCCGCAATACTGCCGCCAAAAAAAGCGACGCTACGTGGCGCTAGCAAACGGTGGAGTGGCGCATTTTCAGTTATTGGCAACGGGGCTTCCTCAAACTAGTGTCATGGCAATGCCAAGCATTGATCGCAGTCACAGGATATTGTTTTTTTTTGAAATTCGCCAGACCGACGACGCGGCCGATTGGTCCGTGTGCGCCATCCATTGGCGTACGGGTGTCTGTGAGGGCGGCATGAAAATGTGTCGATAATTTGGCGATTTTCGCGCAGAATTCGAAATGAAAACAACGACCACTAACGGTATGGATCAGGAGCAGATGATGGACGAACAGGTAAGAGTCACGCGAGAAGGGCGAGTATTGGTAGTTGTGCTCGATCGCCCGAAAGCGAACGCAATCGATATTGCGACCAGCCAAAAGCTGGGCGCGGCATTTGCGATGTTGCGAGATGATCCTGATTTGTCTGTCGGTGTGCTGACTGGCGCCGGCGAGAAAATTTTTTCAGCAGGCTGGGATCTGAAGGCAGTTGATTCCGGTGAAATGCAGATGGATAACTGGTGGGAAGACGACTACGGCCCCGGTGGTTTCGCTGGACTGACGGAAATGTGGGATCTGAACAAACCGGTAATAGGGGCATTGAATGGTCTCGTTATCGGCGGTGGATTTGAGATGGCACTTGGTTGTGACTTGCTGATTGCAGCAGATCATGTCGAATTCGCATTGCCTGAGTTACCCCTTGGCCTAATTCCTGATGCTGGCGCAATTCAACGCTTGCCGCGTCGCTTGCCGTACAACAAAGCCATGGAGATGTTCTTGCTCGGCGAACGCATGTCAGCTGCCGATGCTGCTCAATATGGGCTCGTCAACAAAGTGGTACCCGCGGATAAATTGATGGAGACCGCAATGGAGTGGGCGAATAGATTATCAAACGTCGCGCCGCTGGCTTTGCAGTCACTTAAAGAAGTGTTACGCGCAATCGATGGCAAGACAATACGGGATTCGTTCGACGTGATGCGAACGGCTGACTTGCCCATTTATCGCAAGCTGCTGGCATCTGACGATGCGAGCGAAGGCGTCAACGCCTTCGTCGAGAAACGCGATGCCAAATTTACGGGGCATTGATCGCGGGATTATTTGAGGTAACAGAATGAGCGAAGTGTTTTCGGGTATTGACGTATCGTCTGTACGCAAAATTACCTGTATAGGTGCGGGCCCAATCGGCGCTGGATGGGCCGCTTTCTTTCTGTCGCGTGGCTATGCAGTAACCAGTTACGTGCATGCAATGAGCGAAGAGGCGTCGCTGCGGGCACTCATTGACGATGCGTGGATCAGCCTTGAGCAACTTGGTTTGGCAGACGGTGCTTCTATCGATCAATTGAGTTGCACTGATGATCTCGCCCTGGCAACAGCAGATGCCCAGTTCATACAAGAGAGTGCGCCTGAGAATTTGGAATTAAAAAGAACGCTCTACCAAAAACTGAGCGAATTGGTCCCGGCGAACGTCGTTATTTCATCCAGCACATCCGGGTTGAAGATGACGGACATTCAGTCGACGTGCAGTACGCCGGCGAGAACGGTCGTGGGGCATCCCTTCAACCCGCCTTACTTACTACCATTGGTTGAGGTTGTCGGTGGCGAGAAATCGTCACCTGTAGCGGTCGAGTGGGTCGCGGCTTTCTATAAGCATGTTGGCAAAGCACCATTGGTTTTAAAGCGTGAAATTCCAGGTTTCGTTGCCACGCGATTGCAAGAAGCCGTGTGGCGTGAGGCGCTCCACATGATCGCGAACGAAGAAGCGACGGTTGCCGACATCGATACCGCCATCGTTAATGGTCCTGGTCCACGTTGGGCCATGATGGGCCCGTGCCTCGCTTATCATATTGGCGGCGGAGAGGGCGGCATGGAATATTGCCTGGAACAATTCGGCCCGGCACTGAAACTGCCATGGTCGCGGATGGAAGCACCGGAATTGACCCCGGAACTGGCCAGAAAACTGATAGATGGAAGTCTGGAGGTGGCCGGTGATCGAGATTACGGCACCCTGAATCGGCAGCGTGATGAAGGTCTTGTTGCGATAAGAAAAGCGCTAGATGGGGTGTTTGACGTTCCTGACTAATTCAGACCCCGAACTGTGAGGCAGACAATTGCTTGAATTTTTTTGGACAGTAACCGATGTCTGCTTTGTAGTCCAGCCCCGGTTTGGTGGACACCTTTAAATGTGCGCGATAATGCGTAAGGAGGTGTTCCATGACAAAGAAGAAATACCGACGATACAGTCCCGAGTTCAAGCAACATGCGTTGAAGCGAGCCAGCGAAGATGGTGTTACAGATAGAGGCGTTTGTGAGGATCTTGGTATCAGTGAACGTCAGTTACGTCGTTGGCGAGATCAGTACCGGCTATTGGGCGATGAAGCCTTTCC
>JABIUH010000326.1 GCA_018701055.1 Woeseia sp.
GACAACGTTGTCACCGGGCTTCACTTCTTTAACACAGGACCCCGCAGTCCCAACGCGAATGACGACATCGCAACCCAACTTACCAAGGTCCTGCATGACCATCGCTGCGCTTGGACTGCCTATGCCAGTCGATATGACCGATACCGGTACACCATTATAAGTGCCGGTATACGAATGAAATTCTCGCTGAACCATCACGAGCTTCGCGTCGGTCAACCACTCCTTCGCAATACGCGCGGCACGTGCCGGATCACCCGGAACCAGTACGTTCGGCGCAATTTCGCCGGGCAGGCACCGCACTGCTCTGAATGCCGCTCGATCCGGATCATTAGGATCTGGCAAATCGCTGCTGTCAGGCCAAACTGCAGCCATAGTCGGTTTCCTTTCTGAGAATTATTACCGTCACAGTATCGCATCCTCTATAAACGGCTTTGAATCAATATAGGTATTTATCTCACGCGGCAAAAAAATACCACGATCCGTTACGATGGCGCTTACTAAATCTGGCGGTGTGATATCGAAACTTGGGTACAGGCCCTGCACACCTTCGGGCGCCGTTCTTTCCCCACCACAGTATAAGATTGCGTCACCGGATCGAATCTCTACTTCGACATCCGCTTCGCCTGCGCTTTCTCTATCGGGGCCGCTTTGGCGCAGTGTGTAGTAAGGAAGATCATGTGCCCGAGCTGCCAACGCATGCTGGTAAGTGCCAATTTTATTGCATACCGTACCATCCATACACACTCTATCCGCCGCGGTTACAAACGCATCAATATCACCGCGCCGCATTAAATATGCACTCATGCCGTCAGTAATGACTTTGGCATCAAAACCTGCTTGCTGCGCACATAGAGACGTTAGCCGCGCACCCTGCAAGTAGGGACGTGTTTCGCTGCAAATAATAGTCAGGTTCTTGCCTTCCCTTCTGGCTTCCATCAGAAGATAGGCATACGACCGATCGGGAAAGCAGTGCGTCAAAATGCTCATACCGTCTTCGAGCAAGCTCGCCGCACGCTGCCCTGTTTTCCATCCCTGTCTTGCGAGGTCTGCTGCTGCCTTATCGACAGTATCGATAATTGCGCGCACGGGGTCTTCGCCTTCACCCAACGCCACATCGACTCGTGCAAGACACGCAGCCATCATACGGTGCAATGCCAGGCCCGTTGGCCGTGTATTAATGAGCCGAGCCGCACTTAGCTGGATCGCCTGCGCATCACTTCCAGCGAGCGCCAATCCATACCCGGCCGCGATCGATAGAGAAAAAGCGCCCTGAATTGCCATGTTCTCGATCGCGTTAGCGACCTCCTCGACCGTTCGGCACTCAAGGTATTGCACCTCCAGGGGAAGTTCACGACGGTCAAGTATGCGGACCACTCCATCATCCCATTCGGCCATTCCAGCGCGGCGAATCAAAAGCGGGAGATCGGACTCTTTGAACTCACCTTCCAGACCTAATTTATTATCGAGTATTGCCACGCAACCACTATCCTTTTAACCGGCTAATCCTGCCATGTTGATTTTGATCAAACATTGAATTTTTGCGATTGCGCCGCCGCAGCACAGCGTCGGCTTTATCGTAATCTGCTGCACGAACGCAAGCCTCTACAAAGGTCTCTTCGATGATACGTCTTTGTGGATTACTGCCACCGATCAAAATGCTACTCGACAAAAAGGGCTCAAGAATGCCAACCGCGCGGGCGTATTCTCCTTTCGCAAAGGCCCCAAGTGCGCCTGAATACTGCGTTATGAATTCAGCAACGTCAGTGTTCGCCGAGGTCGCAAACTCCGATAAATGAGCAACCAGCGTATCGTGTTTTTCTGTACTCGGCTGCAAGGCGGAAGCCATTGTCTTATGAGCATCAGCAAAGGCGAATCCGCAAAATCCGAAGTGCGAATCTGCATATTGATTCAACTCATCACAGACTCCGACTGGTATCTCAACGCCCGCCAAATGACACCGCCACAAAAATGATGCGTTATCACAAAGCATCTCAAGTGGAGATGGCCCATTGGTTGCAGGGTAAAATTCCAAATCATAGGTCTCGAATACATCACTCATTTCAAGGCCGCTCTCTAAATCGATCATCGCCAGATGCCAAAGTAGATGGTGGCGCATGTTTGAATGATCGCCATATTCAGCGACCCACTCACGAATAAAGTCACGTCCCTCATCAAGCACACAGGCTTCGAAATGAAGATGCGCCAGGCTATGAGCGCAGTTACCGTTTTCACTTATGCCCCAGGCGCGTTCGCATATTTTGCTGGCTTCCATCAAGCGGCCCTCTTCGGCTGCGAAAAACCCTTCGGTCGTCAGGTGCCACCAATCGTCGGCGCGGTAGCGCGCTTTTGTTGCCCTCAGCAGCGCTATATTTTGCTCTGACCAGTCCGTAATTCCAGAAAATGCCAACAAGCCAAAAGGACCCAATAGATGTGCCAACACGAAAACATCAGTGGGATACCGCTCAACATGCGCTCGCGCCATCGCGATTGTTTGTGGATCGCCTCGAACCGCGCCATTCGCGATTTGTATTGCGTCTCGCTCTCTTGAAGTAGCTGAATTTGCTAGAGACATGGCCTTCTTGAAGTGTGTAGCTGACTCAGCGCTGTGGCCTTGCATGAACAACTGCCGACCCAGCGCAGCATGAGCGATTGCAAACTCTTCGTCTAGTTCAATTGCCGCTCCGAATTCTTCGATCGCGGTTCGATCGAATCGCAATGAACAATCCATTGCGGACAGAAATGCCTGTAGTGCTGCATCACTAGCGCAAGTAACGTCTAGGTCGTACGTATCTTTAAACAATTAATCGCATCACTTTTTAGCTACCGTAAGCCAGCGTTTTGTGTGGAGGCCAATCGGACATACTTTGTACAGCAATATTGGGCGATAACCTATCGTGCAACAACTTATACGATCTGGATTACCTGGACCGGTTGCGACCAGTATCTATCTTCAGGCCATTACACTGCTGACGATCGGAAGCATGTGGAGATCAACGAATCTAAAGGACATGAACTTGGACGTTTACAAAGACACGGGGGTAGCGCTTCTCTTAATGAATGACCGCGCGGTTTAGAAGCCATTGAAAAATGGTGTGCTTGGTTGCCGATTAAGATCGCGGCTGGAAGCCGCTCCTACAATTTTCCTAACGGATCGTTAGGCCCCTTTTTCTTTGAATTGATTAAGCAGCGCGCGGATATCATCGGGAATTCGGCGCGACCGTAAATTTCCGTCAGGCATGATTTCTGCATAAACGCGCGTTGCAGTGCCATTGCAGATTTCCTGATCGCTATCTAGATTTACCGCATCGCATTGCCAATGCACGGTCTTATCGCGGACCTCGATGAGTGTCAATTTACATTGCACTCTATCTCCATACGCCGCAGGTCCAACGAACCGGAACTGAATCTCGCCCATTACAAAGGCGCTACGATCTTCACTGATCATTTTGTTGATTGGATGGCCAATCTGGCGAAATAATTCATGCTCGATTTCGTTGAACCAAGCAACTTCCCGAGCGTAGTAGACCAATCCAAATGGATCAGACTCCCCCCAATTGACCGTCAAATCCTGAATATAGGCGGACACGGCTTATCGAATCTCCAAAACACAGTTCATAAATGGAGACGCAGTCTAACTGTCATCGAGGTCAAAATCATCGCGGCGTTTGCCAATTGATATTCTCGACACGGTATCGTTAATCTAGTCTTGCGCATCGTGCCCACTCATCCCACCCCAGTTGACAGCCCATGGCGGCAAATGTCGCACGCCACCATTCAATTTGATTGAACGGAGCAGAGCCTACGAATTAGCCCGATTCGAGACGCCTGCACTGATTTTTCGCCTGATATTAAGGAAAATCGTGTCCTTGATAATGGAATATCAGACCGGGAGACGTCATGAAAAGTTGGGCGGGTTATATTTTGGCGGTACTGGGATTTGTAATTTATGGAGCCGCAACCAACGCCGATCGCGATAGCACGGGTGCGATCGTCGGCGAAGGAAGCGATGATGCATTTCAGGTCCAAGTCGGCGACTGTTTTAACGACGCAAGCATGGATTTTGAAGAAATCAGTAACGTTGCAGGCGTCCCCTGCTCGGAGCCCCACGACAATGAAACCTATGCATTAGTTGGTCTAACTATTGCTGACTATCCTGGCGCAGACGAAATGGGCGAACTGGCAAACGATTCTTGCATGGAAGAATTTGCGGGATTCGTGGGTAAAGATTACGAATCGTCAACGCTTGATATCCTCACTATGTACCCTTCCGCTGATAGCTGGAAGCAAGACGACCATGAAGTCATATGCGCTGTATATGACATGAATATCGAAAAGCTCGTCGGCACCACAAAAGATAGCGGGCTATAATCGAATAAGGTCAATTTAGGTGAGGACTGACTCGTCAGTCTTCACCTCAATCGCTATATCGGCGCAGCAATAAATGCTGCAAGCGCGTCAACGTCACCCGAACCGATCACCCATTCAAACGGGTCGTGGACCTTTCCTTCCTAAATATCGAGTATCGCATCACGAAATCGAGCTGACATAGTTCCGACTTCCGGCAGAGACCATTCCCTGCCATCCGCTTCGCCGATAACTGCGATCGGCGCAACGATCGCGCCTGTACCACATGCGAAAAGCTCGCTACAACACCCCGACTCAATATCACCGAGCAACGCGTTTATCGACATTTCGCGTGAAACTCCCTCGATATCTGAATGCTGTGCCAATTGTAAAAGTGAGTCCCGGGTAACACCTTCCAATAACGAACCGCTTGGCGCCGGCGTGTGAATCCCGCCATCAATAACAGCAACGAAGTTCATAGCCGAAAGCTCTTCAATATTCTCACCAACTACAGGGTCCAACCACAACGATTGATCAAATCCCAAAGACACACAATTTTCATTCGCCTGTAGCGACGCGGCATAGTTACCACCGACCTTTTCCGCACCAGTGCCCCCTCTTGCAGCACGTCGACTCTCTCGTTCGATCATGACCCGAATGGGGTCGGAGTAATAAGCGTCCGCCGGACTGGCCAACACCAAGAATCTAAACCGCTTGCTTCCCTTCACGGCAAATTGAGGGTCGAGTCCGAACAATGTTGGTCGAAGATACAACGATTGACCGCGTCCGCCGGGAACGAAAGCTGCCAGGGCAACGGAAAGTGATGATAGTGCCTTCGCGAAGAGTGATGCCGGCACGACGGGCATACGCAGACGTTTTGCGGAACGAGCAAATCTGCGCCAGTTCATATCAGGTCGGAACAAGTGTGGCGTTCCATCGACACCCTTGTATGCCTTCATCCCCTCAAATGCCTGTTGCCCGAACTGCAAGGCAGTAGACGCAGGATTTACGGGAACGTCAGCAAACGGCACCAATTCACCCGGCTGCCACGTTCCGTCACTGAATTCAGCGCTGAACATGATGGGTGCCATCTCTGTCCCGAAGGGAATTTCATCCGGTAACTTATAGGCAGCAATGATATCGGCGACACTCGCGTCAATTTCGACAGCAGTCAATTGAGCCCCTCCAAGGTTAAGACCTGCATTATCGAGGCTAACATGAATGCATTCTGCAATTTACGTCCGAATATCGATGGCGATCGATTCTACACAAGTAAGGCGAATGCGATTCGCAGCCTGCGACCATCAACCAGAGTTGGGGTGATTGCCTTTCTAAGGACAATTTGCACGCCGACGCATTGCCTGGTCCGAACGAATAGTCAGCTCTACGCCGCTAGCCGATCGCCTTTAAAACGTCCCCACGATCCACGCCGTAATGTTCAACTGCCTGATCGACGTCCAACATTTCATTTCTAACATCATCGACAATTCGACTGAACTCGCGCTCAGAGGGGTTCCCCCAGCCGCCGCCATTGGCCGTTCGCATACTCAGGGTGTCGCCTTTCATCAGTGGTCCGTAGTCGCTAACGCGATCGTCAAGATGCGCTTCACCTTCCTGGCCACGGTTGATTATCGTACGAGCAACACCGGTTCCACCACCGCCAAATAGTCCCCACAATGGGTTCTGGTTGTTCTCTGTCGAAGATTGCAGGGTCAGATTGTCTTCGAGCATTTCGTAGTCACGAATCACGCCGTAGCCGCCGCGATATTTACCATGACCGCAATGCTCAGGATTAAACGTGTAACGTGAAACTCGCACCGGATAACGGGATTCGAGAACCTCGACCGGAATATTCGGCGCGTCACCGTTGCCGACAAACATGATGCCGCTCGCACCGTCATCATGTGGAAAAGCACCACCACCCCCATCCAGGGGTTCTCCATAAATGAACGTAGGGCCATGGCGCGGATCTGTACGGGACAAATAGAACGCATACATCTGATAGGTAGCCGCTGGGCAGCGCTCCGGAATGGCCTCCGACAGCGCACGAATCAACACATGAACGACCAGTTCGGCAACGTAGCCATAAGAGTCGCAGGGTGCCGGGTATTCCGCGCTAACGATTGAATTGGGCGGCGCGGTCACAATGAGTGGACGCAAGTGTCCATCATTGGTTGGATCACTCGGCATCGTTAGATACTTCATGACGGTGCCACACATTGCCTTCGTGCCAATGAATGGGTGATTAACGGGACCTACGGCTACCGGGTCGGAACCGGACCAGTCAATCTTCATGACATCGTCGTCGACTGTGACAGTAACTGCGATTTTACAAGGATGATCCAAACGCACGCCATCGTTATCAAGATAAGCCTCTGCCTGATACGTCCCGTTCGGAAAACTGCGAATTTCTTCGCGCATACGGACTTCCGATTGGTCGAGCGTTTCGCACAACGACGCTTCGACAGTGTCCGCGCCATAGCGGTCACAGAGCTCCTGGTAGCGGCGCGCACCCGTATGACAAGCCGCAATTTTTGCATTCAGATCACCTTCAACGGCTACCGGCTGACGCACGTTTTTCAAAATCAGGCGATGTAACTCTGTATTGATTTTTCCGCCATCATA
>JABIUH010000215.1 GCA_018701055.1 Woeseia sp.
ACCTGAACGTCTACCACCCGAGCTACTGGGGTCATCCGTACTACGGCCACAGCTACAATTATTATGGCAACTATTACCGTCATCCCAGCATCAGTGTGCACAACACCTGGTACGTGAATAACAATCGGTATTCGTCCGGCAACCACTATCGTGACGGCGCTCGCTGGAGTCCGCGTGCAGGAGCCGGATCGAGGCCCGCTGAGCCGCGTGTTACAAACCGTCACTACCCACCCGGTACCGATGTTCGTCGTCGACAGTACAATGCCGGTCGGTCGAGCCTGGACAACCGCGACAATGGTCGTCTGAACCTGGCCCTGCGTGAACGTAGCAATGCAGATCGCAGCCGGATTGCAGCGACGAGCAGAGGCGCTCGAGCCCAACCTGATCGCCTCACTAACGGTCAATCTAGATCAGATCGCAACACCGCGCCCGCACGCACTCAAAACAGCGATACGGGTGGACAAAGGACTGGATCGAATCGAACGACGGATGCGGCACGTGCAGAAGTCGATCGCAGTAACCGAAATCGTGTTTCGCCGGACTCACTCAATAGGGCGCAGACGCGCTCGACTAATGACGCCAATCGAAGTCGGACACAAACGCGTGCCAACACCGATACTAGCCGAGGCAGGACTCAAACTCGGGCTGACAACAATGTAGATCGCAATGCCATACAGTTTAGAAATCGCGGCAGCCAGAATCGGACGACGAATTCGACAGCGCCTGCGCCTAATCGAAATCGCACGACTAACGGTACGCGTCAGTCGAATGGTGCGGCAACGACAAACAATAGTG
This sequence comes from Woeseia sp., assembly GCA_018701055.1. Classification (GTDB taxonomy): domain Bacteria; phylum Pseudomonadota; class Gammaproteobacteria; order Steroidobacterales; family Woeseiaceae; genus SZUA-117. Next base: position 796 of record JABIUH010000215.1, read on the forward strand.
CATCGCAAACACCACGTGCGACGACGTCACGTCCTCGAGCCTCAGCACCGGTACAGCAACGCTCGCCGTCAACAAGACCCGCTAACCGCGGCGCTTCTGCACCTAATAGAAGTACCGCACCTCGTGCAACGGCACCGAGTCGGTCTGCGGCGCCGCGTGCACCGGCGCCAACACGCAGTGCACCGCAAAGATCATCCGTCCCGCGCGCACCGGCACCAACACGCAGTGCACCGCAAAGATCCTCAGCACCGCGAGTATCAACGCCGCCATCGAACCAATCCAGTGGCAATCGGGGTGCATCGAATCGCAGTAGCAACCGACGCGCGTCTTCACGACCGAGAAACAATGACTAGACTTATTGACGACACCCATTCGGCGTTGCACTTCGGAGCGCCACACGGACAGTGATGCTTCGGCTTCGTAGCGAAGTTTGTACCAAGTACGTCAGGGCCTCTGTTGTAATTTGATAGAGACCAAAAAAGGAGCCTCCCCGCTCCGTTTTAGGGTCGGGCGAATCTTACGACTCTTTCGATTCGCCCGGCTCTTTCTTTGCATTTAATTCTGCATGTTTTGCTTCGAATTCCCCTGAGGAAAATTGCCATGCAACATAAAAGACGCAACCACAGACAATCAAAGCCATAGCGATCAAAATAAGAGAGAGCAGATTCATGCTTTCATCATAGCCTGAATTGATTGTGGATTACCGCATCCGATCAAGGATTGTCGGACTTGTCCATCTTCATTCGACCCGACTTTCGCAATGCTTCCCGCAATACGAATTCGATCTGCGCATTTAAACTGCGCAGATCGAATTCTGCCCAACGATGCATCGCAGCAAGCGTCTTTGCATCGATGCGTAGCGCAAATGCTTTGCGTGAACTCATCGTTATCTCAACTCATCATGCGTCGGCACGAAACGGGCGCGCCAAATTGCTACGAGTACAGCGAACCGGTGTTCAAGACGGGCTTGGCACCTTCTTCACTACATAAAACGGTCAATAAATTCCCAACCATTGCTGCTTTACGCTCTTCATCTAGCTCCACAATGTTCTCTTCTTTTAGCTGCTCCAATGCCATACGAACCATCCCTACCGCGCCTGCCACAATTTGTGTTCGAGCCGCAATAACCGCTGCTGCTTGTTGGCGCCGCAGCATGGCATGCGCGATTTCAGGGGCATAAGCAAGATGACTAATACGGGCTTCGATAACATTGACACCCGCCTCCTCCAATCGATCCTGGATTTTTTCGCGTAACGCCTGCGCAATTTCAGCTGGGTTGCTCCGCAGTGACAAACTTTGGTTCTCATGCGGTTCATAGGGGTAAGAGGTGCTTAGGTTTCTCAACGCTGATTCAGTTTGAATCGTGACGAACTCTTCGTAGTCATCGACCTCGAATATAGCCTCTGCCGTATCGATCACACGCCAAACGACGACCGCAGCAATTTCAATAGGATTCCCCTGTGAGTCATTGAGCTTGAGCTTGCCACTTTCAAAGTTTCGAACTCGAACTGACACCGCCCTTTATACTGTAAAATGGATTCGCCCAACGCAGGCCCGCCTCTCGTGCCGTACCCACATAAGCGCCAAACAGTTGTAGGACTCGTGCCTCATTTGGCTGCACCATGAAGAATCCACAAGCAAGAACAATGAGGACCGTCATGATCACGGAGGCGGAGATGATGCCCGCCGTGTTGTACGGCTGAGCGGATTGGACGAGCCAGTACACAGCTCCAGCGAAAGCCGCTAGCAAAACCGCAATTGCCGTGTATCCGGATGGGACATTTTTCGTCAATTCTCGATTCATATTCCTCTCCTACCCATCAATTAGATATCATATTTTGGGGCATGCTAACCGAATAACCTTTCGATTATGTAAAGCCAGCTAAATTGCGCTCGTCAACCTTCCGC
>JABIUH010000359.1 GCA_018701055.1 Woeseia sp.
GGATATTTCGGCGGTTTTCCGACGCGAAAGTGAAGCACGGGAAATTGTCAGCGCGGCCACGATGATTGCACGTCACGGTCAAACAATGGACATCGGTGTAGTCGGAAGTACGGGGGGCGAAAACGATAATGCGTTGCACAACGACATGTGTATTCGAATCTATGCGAGGACTAAACTGACAACGGTGATCGCGTTTCTATAATCCAGCAGTAGTCGCCGACTTGGGGCAAAGTCAAGCGATCTCATCGATCGGTGGCGTCTCCTGGGGAGATGCTGCTAACACCAGATTCTGATTCGATTCCGAAGAAGATCCGGTCGCTATGCTAATGAAGTCTGGTGCGGGGTTCGCCCTGGCGTGATCACGCGCACTATCAGGTGAAGGTCGCGATCCATCAAACCTTAACCGAGCTTGGCAATCACTAACGTCACCTCTACCAGATACTTTCAATCAAGAGACAACTGTTGGCGTTTTTGATACACGAAATAATAAATTGTGGCGTAAAGTCCGATAACGATCAAACCAACCCATTCAATCTCTAGTGGGGTGAACTGATAAAGAAGTACGAGGCCAAAAAGCACTAACCAATTGCCGGCTATATACTTTGATAGCCCGAGACGCTCAACCGTTAAATCGAGATTGCGTGTATACAAGCGAATCAACGAATCGAGAGAATTGACGACAAAGATTACGCCGACCGCTATCATAGCGATGCGCCAAAAATCGCTAACGTCCAATCCGTTGGAAAAATAGTAATAGAGAACTGAGAACCAAATGCCAATCGGAATTGACGGCACGATGAGTAACGCCAATAGCAGCTGCCAGGCCTTCAGGCCGCTGACGAATCGAGAAACAAACTGCCCAATCATGATGCTCCAGGCAAACCACCAGTAGAGATAGAACTGATGGTAGTCGGTGATCGGCATGATGAATCTATGGATGTTGACGAAGTAGTCGCCAATGTTTGCGGCCGATTGCCCGAGACCTATCAAACCCATGTTCGATGACAGCCACACGCCCGCAATCAATGCGAAGAACAACCAGGCTGACGAGACACTCAATATCGTGACGAACCGAATGTGGGTGCTCGACGCAGCAGCAAACAGAATGACTAGCGCTACGAGACCGTATCGAAACGTATCGCTGATGCCGTCGATGTATCCCGGCAAATACACAAGAAATAAATACCCGGTAAATGCACAGGTGCCGACAATGACGACATTGTTGATGAACTTAATCACCGGTATCTCAAAGAGTTTTAGTTTGGGCTCGAGGATGCAAAAGTAAAATGTTGTCAGAAAATAAAACGCCCAAACCAGGAACCCCCAAAAACCGAACTCCAACGCGAGAGGGTTGGTGAACGCATAGTCGGTTTCGGTGGCATAAAGTTCAAAATCCACCAGGGGAAACATGATAAGTCCGACGTCCAGACCTGACGTGAACAAAATGGCTATAAATGTGAATAGTGAAACGGGTAATGGTCCTACACACCGAACATGCCGCCATCGCGTCGCCAATACAAGCGACGTTATGATTGTGATGAAAATTGCAATCGATAGTATGAGTGTCATGCGTTCGAGCGTCTCACCAGCTTTCTCTTGTCAAATTTCGAAATTGCGTGATTCCAGTATTAATCCATCGTCACGATACCGATTGTTCAGCAATCGTTCTTTCGCAGAGTCATCTGCACGAATAGTCACATCGAAGAATGCGAGCGCAAGTTCCTGCTGCATTTTATGCGCGAGGTGTGGGGATATAAGCTGGAATCTTACGTTTGGATTAAAGGTTTTTGACTGACTGTTGGGTTTCAGGTCGGGCCACCAGTAACCGCCCGAGACTCCGAACGTCGAGTGGTTTGAGTCTTCGAGTAATCCCCACACGACTGGTGCGCTGGTTTCCTCGTATGCGGCTCGCATCAATGGATGCGGCGCAGCGGCTGTTGGTGCAGGTGCGCCGCCCATTTCCGCAACCCGTTTACCCAGCCCTATAATTAGCCCGTCTTCGGCGCCGCTCAACAGCACAGTCGGTTTGGATATTGTGGTGAGCGGAAATGCTCCTTCGCGGGCGAAAAGCACAGATTCTTCGCCCGGTGCTGCCAGCGCTTCGCTGGGTAATGTTGGGCGTGGGTCTGCCCAGCCAGGGGGTACGACAGCAAATCCCGCCGTAATTCTTGGCTCCATCGCAAGGCCGACCATGGTCGATGCGCCCCCGAAAGAACGACCCATCAATCCGATTTTGCTCAGGTCCAACTTACCCGGACCGCCGCGGGCGAATCCATCTTCATTCATGCGCTCAAGTTCATCGATGGTCGCGCGTAAATCACTCAACCGTTGTAGTAAGGCTGCGTCGAGTCCTTTTAGATAGGCAAGCGGATCAACATTGGCCCCGCTTGGTATGTATGTCTGGCCGTAGGTTTCTTCGCTTCCGTAAGCGCCCATGGGCGAAAAATGCTGCATTACGTTGGCCATTGAAGCGCGAAGTTCTGCATCCCCGCTTACCGGGTCTAATGCCGGATCGCGTCCGGTCAATGAATAGGGTGAATTGCCAGTGTGCTCCGGAGCGATTACCACGTAACCATGAGCCGCGAGATACTCGCAGGCTGATTCCATGTTGTAACGGCTACCTGCGTCGCCGTGCGTCATAACAATGACTGGTAATGGCTCTGCCGAAGTGGCTAATGGTGCATCAATGAAACTTTTCCGTTCTCGGTTGAATAACTCTTCAATCGCAGCGTCGATTTTTTCCGTCGTAACGCTTTCAAGAACAGTGTCTGGTGTGAGGTGAAAAAAAGTTGTGTTGGTCATCATCAAGCGATGCATGTCGCGATCGCCGAAGACGTAGTCGCCGTAGGTCGCAACGCGATATTCATCACGGTTGTTTGCAATGGTGGCGTGATCGACCGGATACCATACTTCCGTGATTAGAATTCTGGTGCCGTCGTCGATACCACCAACACTGTCATACGGTCGGGTCGAGTCATGAACGAAGAATGTGGTGGAACCAACCGCAAATGGTATTTCGGTTGCCAGGCTCGAGTTGTCAGCTTCTTCCTTGTTCGCGTTGCACGCGCTGAGCATCGAAAAAACGACGAGACCGACTAATTTTAATGCAGTGTTAAACACATGATGCTCCTTCAGTTCGTCTCTGCCGCCCGAATAGGCGTACCGACTCTTTGTCGTTCGCCCCACTTTTCATCAACCCAATAAGGTGCGTGACTTTTTAGGGGTGTTCGCCCACGAATGATATCAGCTGCTTTTTCTGCCGCCATTATTGTTGGAGCATTAAGATTGCCGTTGGTGACCGTCGGGAAAACGGATGCATCAACTACGCGTAAATTACTCATTCCACGGACGCGGCAATTGGGTTCAAGCACTGCCAATGGGTCATCGCTTGAGCCAATTTTGCACGTACAGGCAGGATGATAGGCACTCTCCACGTTTTGTCGTACCCATGTGTCGATTGTCTCGTCCGATGCAAAATCGATGGCGGGTTGAATTTCGTCCCCTCGATAGGCGTCCATAGCCGGTTGCGTCAAGATTTCTCGGGTAAGTTTTAGACAAGTGCGCCAATCATCGCGATCTTTTTCGGTGCTCAAGTAGTTAAAACGGATATCCGGTGCGTCAGACATGTTGTTACCCGATATCTTGACGCTGCCGCGGCTGGTTGGCTTGTTTGGTCCGACGTGTACTTGATATCCATGTCCGTCAAAGGCGGCATTGCCGTCATAGCGCATCGCCGCCGGCAGAAAATGATACTGAATGTTAGGCCAGCGTATGCCCACAGCCGAACGAATGAAGGCGCATGATTCAAAATGATTGGTCGCGCCGAGACCGGATCGATTGATCAGCCAGCGGCTGCCTATTAAGAATTTGCTGAGCCAGTCCAATTTAGCATTGA
>JABIUH010000116.1 GCA_018701055.1 Woeseia sp.
CAAAGCGGGCATCTTCAAACCAGGAGATGTCAGTGGCTGGCCGGTATACATCGATGGCGGCGGCACTCGGGTTGACGGCACCCTTTTCGGCCATATTCGCCGCCTCTTCGGCAATCTCATCTTCGCTTTGCTGTTCTGCGAACAAAGGAGAACTCACGCACAGCAAAATAGAGGTCAGGAATACGAGAATCGGTTTCATCGATCGTTGATCCTTGCCGTTAGCTTGCTTCTAAAATTTTTCGTGTTCCAGGTAAGCGTCAACAGGGTCGATGCCTTCCAAGATCGCTTTGCGTACCAGGTTTTCGGTTGCTACAAGCTCTTCCGCTCGGTCGGAGACGGCCTCAGCGATCACTTCTGGGATCACGACTACACCGTCACGATCGGCAAAGATATAGTCGCCAGCGTTAACTGTAACGTCACCGATCACAATGGGCTCGTCAAATGCCTTTGGTCGCCAATAGCTAACCAAGTCTTTCGGAGTGAAGTACTTACACCAAACCGGGAAGCCCAGTTCGGCGATAAACTTTGAGTCACGACAACCGCCATCAGCTATGAACCCGCGCACGCCTTTGTAGCTCAGCGTTTCTGCCGACAGTTCACCCATATGAGCGATGGTGTCGTCGTTTGGTTGGCAAACGATGACGTGGTCCGGCGGCGCCTGGGACAAGAATTCACACCAACGCAGTAGCGAGTCGCGTTCAGATAGCGACTGATCAACTTCACCAGAAATTGTGAAGGCTGGACCTGCAATCTTGTGACTGACATTTAGTGGTCGAAGGGAGATCGGCAGAACACAGTTTCGGATTCCCATCGAGCGCACGACATCGAACAATATTCCTGAGTACAGTTTCTCAAGCCGGCCGGAGAGTTCCTCTTCGTTCATTTTGCTACCTTTGAGGCAGGCAGGCAGGTCCGATGGCATCGAAGCGTTTGTATGTAAGCAAGAATTCCTGATGACCGAGTGCCTCGGATGTCGACTCTGAGCCTCTCGCAATGGTTATCACGGAATCATATATTTCATTCCCGACTTCGCCGACACTTGCGGTACCCGCGATTATCTTGCCCGCATTGATATCCATGTCGTCGGCCATTCGATCGTATGTTTCCGGGTTGGCGCAGATCTTGATGACCGGAGAGATGGCGGAGCCAACAACTGATCCGCGACCGGTTGTAAAGAGGATCAGGTGGCAGCCCGAGGATATGAGTTCCACAATCTCTGCGTTGTCGGAGATGTTGGGAAAACCAAATTGGGGTTCGCCGTCCGGCACTACGTCAAGTAAGAACAAACCACCGCTCGGTGGCACGTCACCTGGCTTGATTAGCCCGGAAATTCTCGAGCTTCCAGATTTGGAGTACGCACCCATGGATTTTTCTTCTTGCGTTGTCAGTCCGCCTTCGGCGTTTCCCGGGGCGAAACTGCCGTAGCCCATCGCTGCATAGTAGTTGGCCGCTTTTGCCATTGCTGAATTTATCTCGGTTGCTAGCTCTGGTGTAGCGGCACGCGCTGACATGATCTCTTCGCAGCCGATCAACTCGCCGGTTTCTTCAAAGATACAAGTGGCATGCTCGGCAACCAATCGATCGAAACAGCGACCGACAGCCGGATTGGCCGTAATGCCACTGGTGCCGTCGGAGCCGCCGCAGATGGTGCCAACAACAAGCTCGTCAATTCCCATCGGGACAAGCTCCGGATTCTCTGTAGCTTCGAGCAAGGATCGCACACGGTCCAGACCGGCATCGACAGTTCGGCGAGTGCCGCCTTCGGACTGAATGACCAATGTCTCGACCGGGCGTCCGCTGTCACGAATAGTGGCCTCGAGTGCCTCGCGATTGAATCCTTCGCAGCCGAGCGATATCAACAACACGCCACCGACATTCGGGTGTGTTGTGAGTTGCGACATGATGCGTAGTGAATAGTCATTCGGGTAGCATCCGGGAAAACCGATCAGGTGCACACGATCGCTTTGACTTTTGGAAACCACGAGCCTTGCGACGTGGTGCGCGCATTCGACGAGATACACCACACAAACCACGTTGCGAATGCCTTTGCGCCCATCTTGACGCACAATGCCCTGTAATCCGATCATGTTTTACTCCCGCCACCGCCGTGCCGTGCTTGACGTGTATGGCTTGGTATATAGTCACTTTTCATGTTGTGCAAGTGGACGTGATCACCCGCTGCAATCGCCATCGTTGCCGATCCAATCGGTGCACCGTACTTGATTATCCGGTCGCCAGGTCCAATGGATTGACAAGCAATCTTATGGCCGACCTCAACGGACTCAGATAATGTTATCTGAGTCGAGCCGACTTCAATTGACTGGCCCAGCGACAGCGCCCGTGTGCAAACAGCGATATTGTCATCAGGATGTAAGTGAATTATAGGATTTGTCGTTGCAGTCATGAGCGCTATTTTCATTGGCGATTCTTGGTATCTCGCCGAGTTCAAGTATAATGTATATATGCAACCGTATTTCACAAATGCATAAGAGTCAACCAAAATACCAACGGAACAAGACCAAGGTCTGCGCCAATCGTCATTTGTTTCTCTATGTCAGTTGATTGATACTGTGCTGCGAATGGTGTTCTCGATATCAACAAACAATAGGATGAAGAATGGCGGATAGCAAAAGGGACACGAGCGGCAGCAAGCGCAAAGAGTACTCAGCGCCTGCGCTCGAGAAGGGGCTCGATATTATTGAGGCACTCGCGAAAGAGCCCGAGGGTCTAACGTCTGCTGAGATTTCGAGTCGACTAAACCGTCCCATGGGTCAATTGTTTCGAATGCTGGTCGTGTTGCAGCAACGAGGTTACGTCTCCTTCCAAGCGGACGCTGAACGTTACGAAATGACATTAAAGTTGTTCGAGCTCGCTCATGGTCTAGGACCGGTCAAACGCTTAAACCTCGTTGCCGCGCCGCTAATGAAGCAACTGACACAAGAAATAGGGCAGTCATGCCATTTGGTCATCTACTACGCTGGCAAGGGTCATGTCGTAGTACAGCAAAACGCTCCTTCTGCGCGCGTACTTAGCGTACGTCTCGGTGCAGAGGCCGAGCTGTCTAATACCTGCTCAGGGCATATTCTCCTGGCGTTTACAGAGGAAGCGGAACGGTCGGAAATGATAATGGCTATTCCGGATTCCCATCACAAACCGACTAAGTCTGCGCTCAAGAAAATTGTCCAGCGAGTTCGCAATGACGGATTTGAGCGAATTCCAAGTCCGTTGATTCAGGGCG
>JABIUH010000098.1 GCA_018701055.1 Woeseia sp.
ATTTCAAGAACGACTATTGGGCAGGCAGCAAAGAAAAAGAATGGACAGGCATACACCACCTTGGTTTCTGGGTTGACGAATTGGATGAGACGCATAATATGATCGAGTCATCGGGCGGCGAATACTTCTCCGGACGGCCTGACGCGTCCGCAGGCGATTTGACTCAGACCCACTTCGAAGTCAAATACTTTGATCCGAATGGGGTCATGGTTGAGTTATCATCGAATGGTTGGCCAGGTGCAAGTAGGGATTGATGTCCTCAATAATTTCAGAACAAATTTATCGCGATGTTGCCGCTAATATCATTAGTGGACAGATCAAGCCGGGCAGTAAACTCGAGGAGCAAAGCATTGCTGATCAATTCAAGGTCTCACGCACACCAGTGCGAGAGGCATTTCGCCAGCTTTCTGCGGCCGGCCTCATCGAAAGCAAACCACGGCGCGGTGTTCGTGTAATTGACTTCAATGTCGATCAACTTGCCGATATGTATGAGGCCGTGGCTGACCTTGAGGCAATCTGCGCCGGTTTGTGTGCAGAGCGAATGACGACATTGGAGCGCAAAAAGCTCGAAGCAATTCACGAATCAGCGCGACCTCTGGCCAAAGCCAAAAAGATTCCTGACTATGCAGAACTAAATGAACAGTTCCACGGGGCAATTCGACGCGGTGCGCACAATAATACCTTGGAAGAATCAGTCAAAAAAATACGCAAGCGTCTCGCGCCGTTTCGACACCCGTGGCTGATTAAAAAACGGGATCGACTGGCGATATCCTATGCCGAGCATGAAGAACTTGTTGCGGCGATTCTAGCCGGAGATCGAGAACGAGCGCATGAGGCAGCCTTGCAGCACGTAACGAATACAAGCTTGTTAACGATGGAAATTCTGGCCGCATCAGGGAACGACTAGTGTTTGCTAGCTGCCGATTCGCATTACCGCATTTTCTGCGCGCAACGCTGCTAAAACACTCAGAGCCGTGATTTTTCCCGTTCCGGGATTTTCTTCACTTGGTACGTTCTCAATTTTCATCTCGAATCGAGCCGAATCCGCGTCGACAATAATAGTGTGAGTGTTTCGATCAATTCCTGGATCGGCCCAGATTTCAAGTTTCGTTGAATCTGCACCTATCCCGGCGAGTCCAACGGCTGCTGCAACATTTACGTTTGATGGGAATCCGACAGCCCCCTCAGCAGCAGTGCCATTGAATATACGAGTTGCGTTTTCGATGGACATAACGTCTATGTCATGTTCAGCGAGATAGGGTGCGCCCACCAGAGACATCGGTGGTTTACGAGTCACCATGTGAACGAAATGAATTTCGCCCTCTGCAGCAGCTCGGATAGCATCGAGACCGAGCAGCGCGCCCGTGGCAAGAACAATGCGACCATTGTGCTTTCGTGCTGTTTCGATAACGTTCGGATTGGCGAGAATTGCCGCACCGCTCACCGTGATTAGAACTCGCCCGACGGAAAGCACTGTCGTTGCAATTTCAATAAATGCGTTTTTTGGGACACATTCAACAACGACCTCGCAGACCTTGGCCAAATCAGCAGCTGTCATCACAGGCGCCGGATTGCGAAATGCTGCCATTTGACTCTTTGCTTTTTCCGACGAACGTGAACACACTGCCGCAAGATGCATTCCGGGTACTTCGCCGTTGTCCAACGCCTTTGCTACCTTCAAGCCAATTGTGCCTAGGCCCGCAACACCAACTGCTGTCGTTGACATATCAGCGAATCTCACAAACTTCGTCAAAATCGAACCGGGGTAGACGTTGGAATAATTTGTCCGTGTCGCCGTATCCTAGGGCGCAAATAAAATTGGACTTTATGTCGCTATCCCGAAAATATTCTTCGTCAACTTTTTCATTGTCAAAACCGGACATTGGGCCGCAGTCCAATCCCATCGCTCTGGCTGCAATCATGAGCCACGCACCCTGGAGTGTTCCATTTCGTAAGGCGGTCGTATTGGCGAGTGATCTATCCGCTGCATATTTTTTCTGCATGCCCGGACTATGGGCAAATAGCCGATTCAAGTGACGATGAAAGTCAAGGTCATGTCCGATAATCACCACCACCGGAGCCGTAACGACCTTGTTAACATTGCCGGCGGCAACAAAGGATCGTAGTTGTTCCTTGGAATTCGAGCTTGTTAGGAAAATAAAGCGGGCGGGATTAGAATTGGCACATGTCGGGCCCATTCGGGCAAGCGCATAAAGCGATCTAATTACGTTTTTCGGAACGTCGCGATCTAACCAACCGTTATGGCTGCGCGCTTCCAGAAACAAGAGGTCAAGTGCGTCTTCACTGAGCATCGAGACCCGCTCATGAAGTGCAGCAGCGACTTTCCTTGCGGCTCGAATTTCATCGCTGTCGACCACTTGAGTCGTCACTTGGCGGTGGAGGATGAACGATCGTCCTCGAGATACGCGATTGCGTTTAGGCTCGAACTTGCTACATGATCCCGCATAAGTGCAAACGCGTTGTCTGTGTCGCCCGCGACAATCGCATTAACAATATCGTCGTGCTCAAGCGTCGATTCGTTCAACCAGTCGTCAAGTTTAAAGAATACGGCACGGCGGAATGGGGCTAGCCGCTGCCATAGATCCGCTGCCAGCAATCTTAATGTTTCATTTTGCGATCCATCGTGAATGGCCTTGTGAATTTTCTCATTGAAATCGGCGTATTTGGTGTCGTCTTTCGCATCTAGCTGCAGCTTGGACTCCTTGTTTAGATTTTCGAGTCGTTTACGTTCAAGCG
>JABIUH010000267.1 GCA_018701055.1 Woeseia sp.
GAAATATATTCCGTCGCCAGCGTACGAGAAATCGATCGGGCGGCAATTGACGCGGGCAATATCTCGGGTTACACGCTGATGACACGGGCCGGTCAATTTGCTTTTGCTGTTGTTCGGCAAAAATACCCAGATGCGACTCGCTGGCAAGTTGTTTGTGGATCGGGCAACAACGGCGGCGATGGCTATGTTATCGCGCGCCTGGCAATGGATGCCGGTATTTCTGTTTCGGTCGTCGCGTTGACGCCGGTTGAGGATTTGCAGGGAGATGCCGCGACGGCGGCGATGGATTTTGCTGCGGCGGGCGGGGCGGTTGTTGAATTCACCGGTTCGCTGGATAGCTCGGCTGACTTGCTGATCGATGCATTACTTGGCACCGGACTCACCCGCGATGTCACCGGGGCATACAAAGACGTGATTGAGGCGATGAATTTGCATGTCGCTCGGGTCATCGCAATGGATGTTCCGTCTGGATTGAACGCGGACACCGGTCAGGTCATGGGCTGCGCGGTTCGGGCGATCGATACCGCGACTTTCGTGGGTCAAACGCCGGGACTCACTGTCGGCGATGCGGCCGCTTATGTCGGCGATGTTTGTTTCTCTGATCTCGATATCCCTCACGCTATACGGTCACGTGAGATGCCGGTAATGCGGCGCATCGACTCTGACCTGCTCTCGCAGTACTTGCCGCCGCGAAGTCGCACCTCGCACAAAGGTGATTTCGGGCACGTGCTTGTGGTTGGCGGTTCACCTGGCATGCCTGGCGCTGTCCGTATATGTGGTGAAGCTGCGCTGCGGGCCGGCGCTGGTGTCGTGACGGTTGCGACGCATCCGGCGCACAGTCAGACGATCTGCATGGAGCGTCCGGAATTGATGTGTCTGGGCCTTGATTCTGAGGCCGATATCAATGGTTTGATCGAAAAGGCAGATGTCATCGCAATTGGCCCTGGGCTTGGAACTGACGAGTGGTCGAGAACGTTGTTAGACACCGTTTTGACCTGTGAGCTTCCCTTGGTCGTTGACGCAGATGCACTCAATTTGCTGGCTCATGCTGGGGTGTCCCGGAAAAACTGGGTGCTTACGCCGCATCCGGGCGAGGCGGGACGTTTGTTGGCTAAACCGACAGCAGCGATTCAAGATGATCGGCTGGGGTCATTGCAGACAATTGTGGATCGATATCAAGGTGTCGTTGTGCTGAAAGGCGCTGGAACATTGGTTTCGTCAGCAGCAGGGGCGCCTTGGATTTGTAGCGCGGGTAACCCGGGGATGGCCGCACCTGGAATGGGTGACGCACTAACGGGGATTGTGGCTGCCTTGTGTGCCCAAGGGTTATCGCTTGAGATGGCGGCAATTGTGGGTGTCCAAATTCATGCTGAAGCGGGCGATGCGGCGGCGGCGCAGGGCGAGCGTGGCTTACTGGTCACGGACTTGCTCGCGGCACTACGCGCTATCGTGAACCCATGAAAATCTCGATTTCACTGCCGGATCCCGCATCGACCGATGCATTGGGCGCGCAATTGGTGGCCGCACTTCCACCGTGCCCCAATGCCTGGATGATTCTGTTGCAAGGCGAACTAGGGGCCGGCAAATCGAGTCTCGCGCGCGCGATGTTGAAATCCATGGGGCATATCGGGGCCGTCCCGAGTCCGACGTACACTCTGGTAGAGCCGTATTCGTTCGCTGATTTCACGGCATATCATATTGATTTATATCGAATTGCGGATACTGAGGAGCTGGAATATCTCGGCTGGACGGACCTCGAGGATGGTTTTCGACTGATCGAGTGGCCAGAACGTGTGCCGGGTCTCAGCGCACTCGCTGATCTAAGCATTTCGCTAAGCTATGTTGGATCGGGACGTCAGGCAGACGTGGTTGCGACGAGTGAGCGAGGGAGGGAAGTCATCAAGTCCATTGGTAGCCATTAGGCTTCCTTTTGACCTTAACTAATACTTGTATCTTTCTAATTTTCCAGAAAAATATTGGTATTTCTGTCAGTATTTGTATACTCACCAGACATAAGATGAATTCGCAGGAACCCCTGTCCGCATGAGCTTCATTGGGCGATTGACACTCATAGCACTGCTTTGCAGCGCGCCGTTCGTTGCGGGTGCCGCGACGACCGTGGAAAACGTTCGGCTATGGTCCGAAGACGGCCGTACCCGCGTTGTGCTCGATCTAAACCGACCGGCAGAACACAATATTTTCACCTTGCGCGGCCCGGATAGACTGGTCGTTGATTTGAAAGACAGTCGGCTGGCTGATTCTTTGAAAAAGTTGCCCGCTGGCGGCGCCATTCGTGCCATTCGCACCGGTGTGCGTTCGAACGGCCAACTCCGCGTTGTGCTCGATCTCAATGAGACGGTTCGTTCGCGGAGTTTTACGGCGGGCCCCAATGATAGTTTTGGCGATCGCCTGGTTATCGACCTGCAACAGCAGGGCAATCTAAAAACCGTTAAACGTGCGTCCGAAGCGCACGTTGCTGGTCGCGATATTGTGATCGCGATCGACCCGGGGCACGGCGGCCACGATCCAGGTGCGGTAGGTCGGGCAAAAACTCGTGAGAAGAATGTTGCATTGAAAATTGCCAAGCTGTTGGCAGAACGAGTGAATGCGCAACGCGGTATGAAGGCGATACTGGTGCGCAGCGGTGATTACTACGTCGATCACCGTGAACGCATGGAAATCGCGCGGCGAAGTAACGCGGATCTCTTTATTTCGATTCATGCGGATGCGGTGGATGACAGGCGCGCACGAGGGGCGTCTGTGTATGTGTTATCGCTTAAAGGGGCGAGTGACGAGGCCGGTAAACGGCTGGCTGAGCGCGAAAATGCATCGGACCTGGTCGGTGGTGTTTCATTGGCCGGCAAAGATGAGATGCTTGCCTCCGTTTTGTTGGATCTATCCCAAAATGCGGCGTTAAGTGCCAGTTTGGACGTTGGTAGCGAAGTCATTGCTCAACTAGCGCAGATCGGGAAAGTACACCGGCGCAAAGTTCAGCAAGCGGGTTTCCTGGTACTGAAGTCACCCGACGTACCGTCGATTTTGGTAGAAACCGCTTATATCTCGAATCCCGACGAAGAAAAGAAACTCAACAGTCGCAACCATCAAAATAAGTTGGCCAATGCGATTCTCGCCGGTGTTCAAAAGTACTTTTATGAGAATCCTCCGCCCAACACGATGATTGCGCTAAACCAGAGAAAAGCGCCGATTAAGCAGGTGCGGCACGTAATCTCGCGTGGGGATACCTTGAGCGAAATTGCGGAGCGCTACAATGTCAGTATGTCTGCGCTAAAAGTCGAAAACCGACTATCGAACAACCGTGTGCGGGTTGGGCAAACGCTGAAAATTCCCATCTACGCTGGCAGCCGCTAGCAACGCGATTCCAATATGACCGGCCGGCTGCTGTCGGCAATCCTTCGATCCTGCTACACATTGCCGTTAGTCTTTGAAAGAATAGCCGTGCCCGTCACGTGGTCACTATCAAATGCCTATTCGTCAACTGCCAGGTCACCTCATCAATCAAATCGCTGCCGGCGAGGTTGTCGAGCGCCCGGCATCTGTGGTTAAAGAGCTTCTGGAAAACAGTCTCGACGCAGGTGCGCGTGCTATTTCGGTTGATCTCATGGCTGGCGGGCAAAAGCTCATTCGAATTCGGGATGATGGCTCCGGTATTCCGAAGGAAGAAATTTCGCTCGCACTTTCCCGACACGCAACCAGCAAGATTAGCAGTCTTGAAGATCTGGAATCGGTGGTGTCGCTCGGTTTTCGCGGTGAAGCGTTGCCGAGTATCGCATCGGTTTCACGCATGACACTGGTTTCCAGAAACGGGCCAAACGCGTGGCAGGTTGAGGCAGACAATGGTCGCTTGAGTGAGCCCGTGCCGGCAGCGCATCCGATTGGCACGACCGTCGAGGTGCATGACCTTTTCTACAATACGCCCGCACGAAAGAAATTCTTGCGAACAGAGCGGACGGAATACACCCATATCGACAAGTGGATTCGCCGTCTTGCTCTTGCCCGACCCGATGTGGCGTTCTCGGTGACGCATAATCGTCGTGCCACGCTAAATTTAAAGGCTGCAAATGATGACGCCTCGCGTTTGCAACGCGTTGCGAAATTATGTGGTGACGCGTTCGCCTCTCAGGTGCTGACGATATCCCGTGAGGTCGAATCGATTGCAGTGTCAGGCTGGATAGGCTTACCGACATTCAATCGGAGCCAGGCTGATATGCAGTTTTGGTTTGTAAACGGGCGCAGCATCAGCGACAAGACGCTGGCTCACGCGGTGCGGCATGCCTATCGAGACGTACTTTTTCACGGCCGATATCCGGCCTACATTCTGCATTTGTCCATGGATCCGGCGCTGGTCGACGCGAACGCACATCCGGCAAAACATGAAGTGCGTTTTCGTGACAGTCGGACCGTGCACGGATTCATCACGCAGGCCGTTGATTTGGCGTTGCGCGATACCAAGCCGGGTGGTCAGGGCGTTAGTCCCGTTCCGTCAACGGCGTTTTTCACACGTGATATGCGGCAGTCACCAATGGCGTTACCGACGTCGGGTGCGATTCGCCCAGCCGTCGCAGAAGCCATGAGCGGTTACCAGACGCTGACCAATATGCCAATGACAGAGCAAGCCTTGCCCAGTGGTGAAACTGCTCCGCCGCTCGGTTTTGCGATCGCGCAACTCGCGGGCGTTTATGTGTTGGCAGAGAACTCGCACGGATTGGTGGTCATCGACATGCATGCAGCGCATGAACGCATCGTTTATGAAAAGCTGAAGGCATCTTTCGATATCAAAGAATTGATCCGCCAACCGTTGCTGGTGCCAATTAGTCTGTCAGTTTCAGATGCCGAGGCAACCATCGCCGAAGATTCGGCGGAGTATTTTCAGCAACTCGGCATGACAGTCGACAGAAGCGGTCCGTCAACGCTTGTCGTCCGCGAGATTCCGGCGCTGTTAAAACAGAGCGACGCTGAAGCGCTGGTGCGTGATGTATTGGCAGACTTTCAGGAGAGTGGCACGAGCAGTCGCGTTGAACATGTTTCGCACGATATTTTGTCGACCATGGCCTGCCATCATTCGATACGCGCAAATCGGATCATGACGATTCCTGAGATGAATGCGTTGTTGCGGGAGATGGAGGCAACTGAACATGCAGATCAGTGCAATCACGGCCGACCGACCTGGACGAATATTAGTATGGCCGAACTCGATCGCTTGTTCATGCGCGGGCAGTAGACAAGGAATTTCGAAATGCCTGTGATTTGTCTCATGGGGCCAACGGCTTCCGGGAAAACAGCCGTCGCCATGCGGCTGGCGGATGCCTTTCCATTCGATATCGTGAGTGTCGATTCCGCGCTCGTCTATCGTGGAATGAATATTGGTACGGCGAAACCAAACACGGATGAATTACAGCGCTATCCGCATCGACTCGTCGATATTCGAGATCCCGACGAGACTTATTCGGCCGGCGACTTTGTTCGCGACACGAATAGGCTCATAGACGAGATTCAGTCCGCTGGACGATTACCCCTCTTGGTCGGCGGGACAATGATGTATTTCCGAGCCTTGACTGAGGGAATGGCGGATCTACCCCCCGCCAATACGGGCGTTCGCGATGCGCTCGATCACGAAGCAGAGAAGCTCGGCTGGCCGGCGATGCACCAAAAATTGGCGCAGATCGATCCACAATCGGCGACGCGAATTAACGCCAACGATCAACAACGCATTCAGCGTGCCTTGGAGGTTTATGAGCTCAGCGGGCGTACGTTGTCGGCTTGGCAGCTCGAGACACCAGTCGTGCGTCATGCATTCAAGAAGTTTGCGTTATCTCCCGAACCGCGTGCAGAGCTGCATACCCGCATCGAGAAACGTCTGGATCAAATGTTGGAGCAAGGCTTCATTAATGAGGTTAAGAGCCTTATGAAACATTCTGATTTAAAACGAGATCATGCTTCAATGCGGGCTGTCGGATACCGCCAGTTCTGGTCACATCTCCTGAACGAAATTGATTTCGATGATGCGCGTATGAAGACTTTGGCGGCGACCCGTCAACTCGCGAAACGGCAATTAACCTGGCTACGCAGCGATCAAGAGGCGGTGTTGATTAATCCGCTCAAAATTGATGCAGTCGATACAATTTCGGCGTACCTAAACAGCATCATGTGAATAGCGTCCGACTTTACAAAAACTGACATTGGAAATTCAGGCATGTGATAGACTTTTTTCTTCGCTAGGGTGATCAGAGCAGGCGGGCAACCGGCGCCACCGGGCTTCGCTGATCAAAGTACGTTTGCTTGAAAATAATAGAGCAAAAAAATAATAATAAGGAGACCCAACAATGGCTAAGGGGCAATCACTGCAGGATCCATTTCTCAATATATTGCGTAAAGAAAAGGTCCCAGTATCAATCTATCTGGTTAACGGCATTAAACTTCAGGGTCAGGTCGATTCATTCGATCAATTTGTGGTTTTGCTGAAAAACAGCGTGAATCAGATGGTTTATAAACACGCTATTTCAACGATCGTGCCGGCGCGAAATATTCGCTTGCCACTGCCAGATGGCGAAACGGCTGAACCTGAAGATTAAGCTGGGTCCGGTGGTAATTCTGGAGGTCGTACTTGTTTGGAAGACCACGGAGCGGTGAGAGAGCCATTCTGCTGCACGCGTCGACGGACGGAGCACCGGAACTCGACGAACGCGAAGAATTTGCTGAATTGGCTATGTCGGCTGGAGCCGTTATTGTCGATGAGTTGGTGAGTCCGCGGCGTCGACCCGACCGTCGCTATTTCATCGGCAAGGGCAAACTCGAAGATGTTCTCCGTAGCGTGGAATTGAATTGCGCTGATTTGGTCATTTCGAGTGCTGCGCTGAGTCCGAGTCAGGAGCGCAATCTAGAGAAAGAACTGAAGTGTCGTGTGCTCGATCGGGCCGGCTTGATACTGGATATCTTTGCGCAACGTGCTCGAAGCTTCGAGGGAAAGTTGCAGGTTGAACTCGCTCAGCTACGTCATCTGTCAACGCGCCTGGTGCGCGGCTGGACTCACCTTGAAAGGCAAAAGGGTGGCATTGGACTGCGCGGGCCGGGCGAGACGCAGTTGGAAACCGATCGCCGGCTGGTAGGGAACCGAATTCGACAGTTGAATGACCGTCTCACCCAGGTCGATAAACGC